>JAEZHR010000332.1 GCA_023416415.1 Pseudomonadota bacterium | reverse complement strand
AAATACAGATGCGCTCAGCGCCTGAGCGCCTCCCAGGGTTCACGCCGGCGCCAATCCTCGACCCAGTCTTCCGGCAACACCAGGCTGTAGGCACCGAGGTCGGCCGCCAGATTGCCGAGCGCGGCCGGCACCACGCGTACACCCTCGGTGAGCGCCGGGAATCGGCTCTCGATTTCCTGGATCACGATGGGGCGCAGCCATGCGCCGTGATGGGCCCACACGCTGCCGCCGATAACGAACAGGCGCGTATCCAGGATCGCGGTCAGGTTGTACAGGCCGCGCCCGAACCAGCGCGCCGCATCCTCGGCGATCGCGCGCG
Source organism: Pseudomonadota bacterium (assembly GCA_023416415.1). Taxonomy (GTDB): domain Bacteria; phylum Pseudomonadota; class Gammaproteobacteria; order Burkholderiales; family Burkholderiaceae_D; genus Noviherbaspirillum. Next base: position 7,374 of record JAEZHR010000332.1, on the reverse strand, counting down.
CGGCCGGATCGCCGTCGTGCGCGGCAGCAAACAGGTCGGGCGTCGGGACGTGCATGCGCAGGCCGAGGTTGCGCCCGGAGATCAGGGCTTCGAGATCGCCCCAGTTACCGCAACCGCACTGCGCATCTTGCGCTTCAGTCATCAACATATGACCGCCATGACCGGCATTGCCATGCTTGCCGTGCAGGATGCGCCCGTCAACGCACAAACCGAACCCAATGCCGGTGCTCCACGTCACGTATACGCAATCCACCTCGCCCATTGCCGCGCCGAAGGTGCGCTCCGCCGACAGCGCCGCCACGCAGTCGTTTTCGATGCGCACCTGGTCGCAGCGTTCGATGAGCACCTGTTCGAGCGGAATCGCGGTCCAGTCGTTCGGGAGATCGGAGCCGCCAGTCAGGCCGCCGCAAATGTTGGGTGCGGCCAGGCACAGACGACCGTCGCGACGCACGAAGGGGCCGCACGCGGCCACGCCCACTGCAGCCACGCGCCGCGGGACAATATCTGTAAGTCCGCAGGCCTGCTCCAGCATGCGCAGCGCTTGCTCCGGCAGTGCGCGTTCATCGCCTGTCTTGGTCGTGTTTTCAACGATCCGCGCCATTGGCCCATTGCGCGTGGCAATGCTGACGGCGATCTTGGTGCCTCCGATGTCGATGGCGGCGAAATACTCTGCTTGCATGTCCTTCCCCTCACAAAGTGCGGGTATTGCCGGTCGTGTCTCAGGGAATCAGCCAGTTGCGCGCACCGGACGCCGCAAGACGTTCACGCAGAACCTGCAGCAGCTGCGCCATCTCCCCGATGTCGTTCAGGAAGTAGCGGGCCGCACTCCCCTCCGAGGCCTCGATGCGCACTGTCAGCACCGGGCGCTGCGTGACCCGGAACGCGTCTTCATCGGTGACGTCGTCACCGACAAACAGCGCACCGCGCGCGTCGGTCTCATCAATCAGCTGTTCCAGAGCCGTGCCCTTGTTTCCTGCGCCCGCCGGCATCAGATTGAAGACGCTCTTGCCGCCGACCAGACGTGGTGGCGGCTCAAGCCCGGCCAGCAGCGGAGCGAGCACGGCGGGCGCACGATCGGGGTCGCGTACGTGGCGGTAATGCACCGACAGGGAATGCGCCTTGTCCTCGATCTGCACGCCCGGGTCCGGATACTTCTCCGCGAGCAACTGCGCCAACTGCTCACGCCACTGCCTGCATACGCGCCGATGATACGCCTCTGCTGCCAGCGCGCGCTGCCCTGGCAGGCCTTCCAGCCCATGGTTTCCGACCAGCAGATCCGGCGCGAACCCAAGACGCGCACGGATATCCGCCAGTGCGCGGCCGGTGATGATCGCCACCGGCGCATGCGCTCGCAGCGCCAGCAGCTGATCGCGTGTGGATTCCGGCAGGCGCGCCTCGTCCGGACGCTCGACGATCGGCGCCAGCGTGCCGTCGAAATCAAAGGCACACAACAAGCCTTGCACGGCGAAGGCGTCCAGCTGCTGCCGCCCCTGCGGCGAGGAAAGCAGGTGCTGCTGCATCAGACCACCCGGCGCAGCGACTTGCGGCTGTGCGAACGGATGCGGCTGCGAATGCGCTCACGCTGGCGCAGCCGCGCGGCGTCGAGCAGCATGTGCCCCGCCCAGCGGTAGATGTTGAAATCCCGCACCAGCGCACGCATGCTGCGCATGCGTTCGCACTGCTCGCTCTCGGGCATCATCAGCGCCCGGTACAGCGCATCCGCGCTCTGCTCGATGTGATAAGGATTCACGATCAGGGCCTCGTGCAGCTCGCGCGCCGCGCCAGTGAACTGCGACAGCACCAGCACGCCACGCTCGTCGTCGCGCGCGGCGATGAACTCCTTGGCCACCAGATTCATGCCGTCATGCAGACTGGTGACCATGCAGACATCGGCGGCGCGATAGTAGGTGGCGACCTGTTCGGCGCCGTGATGCTCCGCCTTCAGCAGCACCGGCACATACCGCGCGCTGCCAAAGCGCGCGTTGATGCGCTGCGTGAGCGCCGTGACCCGCGCCTCGAAGTTCTGGTACTCCTCCAGCGAAGAACGCGACGGCGCGGCGATCTGAACCAGCGTGAAACGCTCGATCAGGCCCGGATGCTGTTCCAGCATGCGTTCAACGGCCTGCATGCGTTCGATGATGCCCTTTGTGTAGTCGAGCCGGTCCACCCCGATGGCCAGCAGATGCTCGGCGCTCAGACCGAGCTCGGCACGCACCGCCGCTCGCGCTTCGGCCACCCGCTCCGGTTGCGGCGGCCCCTCGGGCCAGGCAATGGAAATCGGGTAGTGCTGCACCTGCGTGAGCTCTCCGCCGAATGAAATCGTCGAGGCCTCGTGTTCGATCCGCGTTTCCAGGTAGCGGTCCACGGTCTCGATGAAGTTCTTGCAGTGAAAAGGCGTGTGAAAGCCAAGGATGGTGCTGCCCAGAAGTCCGTCCAGGATTTCTTCGCGCCACGGACAGATGCCGAAGGACTCCGGATTCGGCCACGGAATGTGCCAGAAGGTGATGATGGTCGCCTTGGGCAAGGCCTCGCGCACCATGCGCGGCAGCAGCGCGAAGTTATAATCCTGCACCAGCACGACCGGATCGTCGGTACGCGCCTCCTGCACCACGGCATCGGCAAAGCGCCGGTTGACCGCTTCGTACTGTGCCCAATCCGAGGAACGGAACACCGGACGCACGTGGGCGATATGGCACAAGGGCCACAGGCCTTCGTTGGCAAAACCGTAGTAGTAACCCTTTTCTTCTTCCTCCGACAGCCATACGCGGCGCAATGTGTAGCTGGGATTGGCGGGCGGCACCGGCACGCGGTCGTCGCGGTCCACCGACTCCCGGTCTGCCGAGCCGCTGCCGTGCGCGATCCAGGTGCCGGAGCACGCGCGCATGACCGGCTCGACGGCAGTCACCAGCCCGCTGGCTGGACGCTGCACTTCAATCCCTTTGCCGCTGCGCATGTGCATGTACGGTTCGCGGTTCGACACGACCAGCACTTCGTCGCCAGCCAGCTCTTCGTGCAGCAGCGCGCGCAGTTTCTGCGGTGTCCACAGATGATGCGCGTCCTCACGGTTGTGGCGCTCCATGTTGTACTCGCGCAGCAGGATGCGCAGGTCGCCTTCCAGCGGACGCACTTCGGGCGGAGCAAGGTCGGAAGCGCTGCGACGCACGAGGCCGGCGCGCAGCAGGCGCTTGGCGCCAGCGACCCAGTTGCGCCAGCTCAGGTGAGCAATCAGCACCGCGATGGCCGAAGTCACGACCGCCAGCAGCGAAAACAGCACGAGCAGATATCGGCGCATGTCGGCGCTGCGCTCCTGGATGTAGCCGACATCGTGCACCAGGACCAGGCGTCCCAGCGCCTGCCCATCCTGTTCCAGCACGCTGCGCGTAACGTGCGCTTGTCCGTGCGTCGCGGTTTCGAGGGCAGCAATGGCAGCCGGATCGGCGCAGCCGAGCGCGGCCGGATAGTCTGCGCTGCGATAGCGCACGCTTCCGTCAGGCGCGCACCATGCGATCGCCTGCAGCCGTTCGTCGCGAACCGCGGTGGCGAACAGCTGCTCAATGCGGTCTGCATCCTGCTGCGGCACGTAGGTACGCAGCGGATCCTGCAAAGCGGCGGAGAGGGATTGGGCGCGCGATTCCAGATCGCGCATGAACCAGCGCTGAGTCAGGCTATCGGCCAGCGGCACGACCGCGTATGCGATCAATGCAAGCACCAGTGCGAGCGGCAGGATGAAGCGTAACGACAGACGGAATAATCTAGGTGGCATAGTCCCTTTTGCGGGAGCGAGGCTATGCGGCAAGCTGCACGCGGCGCACGCGGTGGCCGAAGCCGCGCACGTCACAGCGGCGGACATGTCCGCCCCGCCCTCCGCAATCTGCGATTCGGGCCCCAAGCAGGTCAACCGCCATCCCTGCAGATTGGCGGGAACCTCAAGCAGGCATTAACAAAAGATTACATTTGCGAGCAATAGTTCCGGGCACCTTGCCCGGATCAAGCGCCGTAATGCTCGCGCACGAGGTGGCGGATCAGGGCTTCGGTCGCGTCTGCCGCATCCAGCCCATCGACGTGATCGAACACGATGGTGTGGCGTGAGCCGGCCTCCCCGGCGCTGCGGTTGGACAGGAATATCACCGCCATCAGCTTGTCCGGTTCGATATGTTCAAGCGCGGCATCGGCGCGCCAGTTTCCAATCTCATAGCAGAGCTTCTGCATCCAGCATCTCCAGGCACAGCGGCAACTCACCCAAAGCGATATTGGAACCGATCGCGCCCGGCTCGATGATGACGGGGGTCAACGCAAAGAAGAGCCCGCACCGGGCTTGCACACGGTGCGGGTTGTCGAGAATGTTGCTGGAAGTTCGATGAATCAATCGGGTGCTGTCCGGACCGCTCAGCTGCCGGAGCCCGAGCTGCCGCTCGATCCGCTGGAGCCGGACATCCCCGAGTCTGAACTCCCGCTCGATGAACCGGAACCGGACGTCCCCGCCCCCGAGCTGCCGCTGGTTCCATCCGACCCCGAAGAGCCGCTGGTGCTGCCGCTCGGTGACGAACTGCCGGAACTGCCGGTCCCCGACGAGCCGCTGCTTCCGCCGGACGAATCGGAACCTGAGGTGCCACTCGTGGTGTCCGAGGAACCGCTCGAGGCTCCTCCGCCCGAGGCCCCGCCCGATGCATCGCTGCCGCTGGTGGTCTCGACGCTGACCTCCTCGCAGGAGCACATCATCATTGTTCCCCCACTTGAGCTCGAACTCGATGACGTATTGCCGGCTCCGGACGATGCCGAGCTCACGGGCTGACATGAACAGGACAGGCTCGATTCGCCGCTTATGCCTGCACCGCCCGCACCCGAAGCACCGCTCGATCCGCTCGATCCATTCGATCCGCTCGAGGAGCCGCCCGAGGAGCCGCCCATTGTGGCAGCCGAGCCACCGGTGCTGCTATCACCCGATGTTCCACTGCCGCCTGCGGCAAGAGCACCGCCACCCAAGCCCAGCAAGGAGATCAGGACTGCAATTCGCAACTTCTTCATGATGCCTCCATAACAAAAAAAGAAACGTTCCCGGTCAAGTGGCCCGGCGCCCTTCGATTCTCGAATTGGCCGGAGCCGGGCAGAGGCGAGCGCAAGGCATGAAATGCAGGCAAGGCCTGACCTGGCGCACCTTCGCAGCACCGCAATCGCCTGCGAGCAGCCCGCCGAAACGAGAAATGAAGTGCACCGGGCCACTTGTCGGGGGCACGTTTTAGACAAACGTCAACGCGCGGGTTCTCGTGGCAGGGCACGCTCGACCTGCATCTGGCGTGCGCACGCGAGCTTGCGGCACGCATCCTTGAGATGGCGCAAACGCCTGCATTCGATCCGGCGGATCGCAGGCAGGCGCATGCCGTCTGATTTCCATTCGTTCCGAGAGGAAGCATGAGCGACAAGAGCCAGGCATTGGGCATGGAGGAAGCTGCATTGCATTCCACGCCGCAACCCGTCATTGGTCTGCGTGCAGCGATCGCCCTGATCGTGGGCATCGTCGTCGGGGCAGGCATCTTCAAGGCGCCGGCCATGGTGGCCGGCCTTACCGGCAGCCCGGGCTGGATGTTCGGAGCCTGGCTGCTGGGGGGACTGATGTCCCTGATCGGCGCGTTGTGCTATGCGGAACTTGCCACCGCCTATGCACACACCGGAGGCGACTACCATTTCCTGCGCCGCGCTTATGGACGTTCGGTGGCATTTCTGTTCGCCTGGGCACGCTTTTCCGTAATCACGACCGGCTCGATCGCGCTGCTGGCCTTCGTATTCGGCGATTACATGAACGACGTCTGGCCGCTGGGCGGCATCGGCATTCTTTCCGGATCGACGCTGTATGCTGCACTCGCGATTCTGGTGCTGGCCATGATCAACATGCGCAGCACCGTGAGCGCCACCACCACGCAAACCTGGCTGACCGGCATCGAGGTCGGAGGATTGCTGCTCATCGTGGCAGCCGCGCTCTGGCTGGCCGGCAGCGGCGTAGCGCCGGCCACACTCGCGACCTCCGGCGGCGAAGGTGCCACCGCCCCCGGTCTGGCCGCCTTCGGGCTGGCCATGGTGTTCGTGCTGCTGACCTTTGGCGGCTGGAACGAAGCCGCCTACATCAGCGCCGAACTGAAGAACGGCAAGCGCGACATGGTCAAGGCACTGGTGTGGTCGATCGTGATCATCACCGTGCTGTACCTGATGGTGACCTGGGCCTACTGGCGCGGCCTGGGCATGGAAGGCATGACCAACTCGCAGGCCATGGCAGCCGAGCTGTTCGAGCTCGCATTCGGTCCGGCTGCCGCCACCGGCGTATCGCTGGCAGTAGCGGTCGCATCCCTGACCTCGATGAACGCGACCATGATCGTCGGTGCGCGCACCAATCATGCACTGGGGCAGGACTGGGCAGCACTCGCGGCACTGGCCCACTGGGACGGCAAGCGCGACGCGCCACTCAATGCGCTGCGGGTGCAAACGATCGCCGCGCTGCTGCTGGTACTGATCGGAGCAGGCACCGGGGCAGGCTTTCGCGCCATGGTCGAGTTCACCGCCCCGGTGTTCTGGCTGTTCTTCCTGCTGGCGGGAATTTCGCTGTTCGTGCTGCGCCATCGAGAACCGCAGCGCGAGCGTCCGTTCAAGGTGCCGCTCTATCCCTTGCTGCCGCTGCTGTTCTGCGCGATGTGCGCCTACATGCTGTGGTCCAGCCTGTCGTATGTCTACAGCCAGTCGCTGGGCGGCCTGAATGCGGCGTGGATAGGCGTGGCCGTGCTGATCGTCGGCCTCGGCCTGCTGATGGCCGTGCGCGCCCATGCAGCCGGCGAACGGCCGCAATGATCATTGCGGCAGCACGGGACGGGCTTCGCGCAGGAAGGGCACCAGCGCCTCCGCCGGCAAGGGCCGGCTATACAGGAAGCCCTGAATTTCGTCGCAGTCGTGCTCGCACAGGAAGGCCAGCTGGCGCCGGCTCGACACGCCCTCGGCAATCACGTTCATTCCCAGGCTGTGGCCAAGCGAGATGACGGCGCGTGCGATGACGGCGTCGTTCGGGTCGGCACTGATGTCGCGCACGAAGGATTGGTCGATCTTCAGCTGGTCCAGCGGAAATCGCTGCAGGTAGCCAAGGCTGGAATAACCGGTACCGAAATCGTCGATGGCCAGGCGCAGGCCCATCTCCTTGAGCTTGTTCAGCACACCGATCGCGTCTTCCGGATTGCGCATGACCATGCTTTCGGTCAACTCCAGATCCAGCGCAGTCGCATCCAGACCCGCCCCTGCCAGGGCTTTCTCGATCTGACCGACAAAGGTGCGCAGCTCGAACTGGCGCGCCGAGATGTTGACCGCCACCCGCAGTGCCGGCAAGCCCATATCCTGCAT
>JAEZHR010000300.1 GCA_023416415.1 Pseudomonadota bacterium | reverse complement strand
TCGTTGAACAGGATGGTCTTGGCCCAGCCTTCGCCCGCGCCCAGCACGTCGCCGTAGGAGAAGCCGCCGACTGCGATGAAGCCCTTGAAGTCGCCCAGCTTCGCGCGACCGGCGCTCGTCCGCGCGTGGCCATCCTGCGCGAGCAGGGCGTGAATTCGCATGTCGAAACCGCCTGGGTCATGCACAAGTCCGGATTCGAATCGGTGGACGTGCACATGAGCGACCTGATTGCCGGACGGGCGAAGCTGGATGACTTCAAGGGGCTCATCGCGGTCGGTGGCTTCTCCTATGGCGACGTGCTGGGCGCGGGCGAAGGCTGGGCAAAGACGATCCTGTTCAACGACGTACTGAAGGCGTCCTTCTCGGCCTTCTTCCGTCGCAACGACACCTTTGCCCTCGGCATCTGCAACGGCTGCCAGATGATGAGCAATCTGAAGTCCATCATTCCGGGTGCCGAAGCCTGGCCGAAGTTTACGCGCAACAAATCCGAGCAGTTCGAGGCACGCTTCGCGATGGTCGAAGTGATGGATTCGCCGTCGATCTTCTTTGCCGGCATGGCAGGTACCCGGACGCCGATCGCGGTGGCGCACGGCGAAGGGCACGCGGACTTTTCGCAGACCGGCGACATTGACCAGGCGCTGGTCGCGATGCGCTGGATCGACAATCGCGGCCAGGTGACGGAAACCTATCCGTTTAATCCCAACGGCTCTCCCAATGGCATTACCTCGGTTACCACGCCGGATGGTCGCTTCACCGTACTGATGCCGCACGCCGAACGCGTGTTCCGCACGGTCCAGCACTCCTGGCACCCCGACGGATGGGGCGAAGATTCGCCGTGGATGCGCATGTTCCGTAACGCGCGCAGGTGGGTGGGGTAGGGATGTGAATGCCCGGAGCTGCCGACGGCAGTTCCGGGTCAGTCCAGAGGCAGCGCGGCCAGCGCGCGCAGCCGTTCGGCTTCCTTCGGCGCCAGCCATTTCAGCAGGCGCGAGCGCGCCAGACACCGCACCAGCGGCAGTCCCCGGCGCAAGGCGTCTCGGGCGGCAAACGGGGCCTGATCGCGGTAGGCGAGGGCGATTTCGGGAAGCATGTCCCGGTCACGCGTGCGCACGATCGAGGTAAACAAGAGGGACGCATCGAACGCCTGCAGGAGCGGCAGTGGCAGGTGCCGGTCCAGCTCGGTTTCGAAGTCGATGCGTCCCCACTTTCCGTCCGGCGCGCGCACTACGTTGCGAAGCTGGGCCGCGCCATGCCATTGACCCGCGGCATGGAATGCAGCCAGCTCACGTGCGGCTTCCAGCAGCCACTGACGGCGCAGATCGGGGTTGTCCTGCTCGGGCAGAAGGACGCCCAGCGTCGTTCCTGCATCGGCAGTCACGAACACGTCGCGGTCCGCGGCGAGCACTTCCGGCACGTGCCAGCCGGCCTTGTGCAAGGCGCGCAGGCGCTGTACCTCGATGGGCAGATCCGGCGAATAGACGGCGGGCACAAAGGGGGTGTCCGGTGCCAGCCACCGTCTCAACAGAGGGGCCAGGCGCAACAGTGTGCGCTCGTGCATGCGCAGGGGCACGCGGCGCTTGCCCCAGGCCCGTTGCCCATGCCAAAGGATTGCGCGCACGGGAACGGGGATGCTCAGGGCTGTGCGCAGATCGGACAGCGTGTCGAATGCGGGGATGGTATCGCTCATGAAAAAAGCGCTTCGGGAGAAGCGCTTTTGGAGTGGATTCAACAGAACTTTACTGAATCTTGGCCTTCTTGCGCAGATCTTCCTGGAAGGCTTGCAGCTTCTGCTGCTGCAGTGCTTCGGCAATCTGCGGCTTGACTTCGTCCAGTGCCGGGAATTGCGCGTCGCGCACGTCGTCAAGCCGGATCACGTGGTAGCCGAAATCGGTCTTGACCGGAGTCTGGGTGACCTCACCCTTCTTGAGTCCTACCATCGCCTTCGAGAACGGCTCGACGAAGGCATTCGGCGGAGCCCAGTCGAGGCTGCCACCATTGGCTGCCGAACCCGGATCCTTCGACTGCTTGGCCAGTTCTTCGAACTTGGCGCCGTTGTTGAGCTTGTCGATGATCTGCTTTGCCTGCTCTTCGGTATCAACCAGGATGTGGCGCGCGTTGTATTCCTTGTCGGCCGACTGTGCCTTGAACTTATCGTACTCAGCCTTGATCTCGTCGTCGGACACCGGATTCTTCGCCAGGAAGTCCTGCACCAGGGCGCGGATGGCAATCGACTGGCGCGCGATTTCAAGCTGCTGCTGAACATCAGGGTCCTTGGTGACACCGCGGCGGTTGGCTTCCTGCACCAGGATTTCACGGTTGATCAGTTCCTCGCGCACCATGGCGCGCAGTTCCGGCGATTCCGGCTGGCCTTGCGCCTGCAACTGCTTCATCATCGCGTCGGCACGTGCGGATGGGATCGGCTTGCCGTTGACCACGGCCAAGTTCTGGGCCATGGCCGGCAGCGCGATAGCGGCGAACAGCGCGATCAGCAGACGGGCGGGTTGAGCAAAGGTCATATCTCTTCCTGTTATTGGCTAATTAGTGTGTTGAAAACGGGAACCGAATCGCTGCTTTGATCAGGTTTTCAGTTCGGAGGGAGCGATTGCGGTGATGTTGAGGGCGTGAATTTCGGTTTGCATCATGTCTTGCAGGCAATCATACACCAGCCGATGCCGCCCCAATCGGTTCACGCCTTCAAAACGCGGCGAAACCAGGCGTAGCCGGAAATGGCCTGCACCTGATGCCGCGCCCGCATGACCGGCGTGCAGGTGCGATTCGTCGACGAGTTGACATTCGCTCGGTTCGAAAGTTGCGGCCAGCCGGGCGCGAATGCGGTCCATGCGTTCGCTCATCAAGCCCCCATCACTGCGGATCTTTCACGTATCGCGAAAGCATGAGGCTTTGCACGACGACAAAGGCCACCATCAGGCCGGTGAAGCCGAACAGCTTGAAGTTGACCCAGGTGCTCTGCGAGAACGTGTAGGCCACGTACAGATTGATCAGGCCCATCGCGACGAAGAAGGCGGCCCAGGAAAGGTTGAGCCGGTGCCACACGCTGCCGGGCAGGGCGATCTGCTTTTCCATCAGCTGGCGAATCAGATTACGGCGGAACAGGATCTGGCTGCCAAGCAGAACCGATGCGAAAAGCCAATACAGCACGGTCGGCTTCCACATGATGAAGGTTTCGTTGTGGAAGTAGATCGTGGCGCCGCCGAAGACGGCGATCACGCCGAGCGAAATCCAGAGCATGGGATCGACCTTGCGTCCGCGTGCGAGCACATACACGATCTGCGCAGCGGTGGCGAGGATGGCGATGGCGGTGGCCAGCAATATTGGCGCTTGCTGCAGGGTGGCGCTGCCACCGGCGATCAAGGCCGACAGGTAACGGTCGGACAGGGCAAGAGCGGCCTCGGGATTGCTTTCGCCCCACTTGAACATGACGAAAAACAGAATCACCGGGAACAGGTCGAACAGGAACTTCATCGCTTTCCTAATCAGGTCTTGGGCTTGGCCGGATCGAAGCGCAGCGCCGCCGAGTTGATGCAGTAGCGCAGCCCGGTCGGCGGCGGACCGTCAGGAAAGACGTGGCCGAGATGGGCGTCGCAGACATTGCAGAGAATTTCGGTGCGTATCATGCCATGACTGTGGTCGATGCGCTCGCTTACCTTGGACGGATCGATGGGTTCGAAATAGCTGGGCCAGCCGCAGCCCGATTCGAACTTGGCATCTGAGGTGAACAGCGGGGTGCCGCAGCACACGCAAGTATAGATG
>JAEZHR010000268.1 GCA_023416415.1 Pseudomonadota bacterium | reverse complement strand
CACATAGACGAACAGCGCGTTGGAGATGCCGTGGCGCGCGGGGCCGCGCTCGATGTTGTCGGCGTAGCCGGCACCGGCCAGCGCGTCGGCGGCGCGGATCACGCCCATCGGTTCGAGCACGGAGAAGCCTACGTGATGCACGGCAGGTCCGTTGCCTGTCATCACCGCGATATCGTGCACGGTGGACTTGCGGTACAGCCAGCTGGCCCAGATGCGCTTTTCGGGCGGATCCGATTCGGTCAGTTCGGCGGCGCTGAAGCCGAGCTCGTTGACATACCAGTCGTAGCCCTTCTGCGCGTCCGGCGTCAGCACATTGACGTGGTCGAGGCGGGTGGCCACGCCGTGGCGATGCAGGTGGTATTTCTGCAGCAGCCACTCCACCGGCTCCATCGATGCGTAGTAAGCCACCGGGAAGCCCAGCGGATCCTGCACGAGCAGCGTGCGGCCTTGCGCATAGCGCTCGCCGGCCGCGAACCAGCGGGTCGGCAGGCCCATGGCGCGATGCTTCGCTTCGAGCACATCCAGATCCTGCTCGCAGGAAACCTTGAAGGCGAAATGGTTCACGCCCGGACGATCGGCCTTGCGCAGCACCATGCAGTGGTGTTCACGGTCTTCGGTCGCACGCAGGTAGACGGAGTTGGCATCGCGCCCGGATTCGAACAGGCCGATGACATCGACATAGAAATCGCGCGCACGCTCCAGATCGGTCACCTGGAACTCCATGTAACCCAGGCGCAGAATGTTGAAGGCAGCTTGAGAGAGGTTGCTCATGTCTTGAATTCCTCGTTGTCGGAATTGTGAATTGGGCAAATGTGCTTTGTGCAGTTGTGCATCGGTTTGCCAGGCAGGCGCGCCTCCACACGGAGCGCCTGCTGCATGAAACCGATTTTCCGGATGCAAGGGCTTGGGGTCTGTATCGGCCGATACATCGCGGCCGATACCGCATCACCTGTTGGCCAGCGGAGACAGACGAACCGGAATCTGCTGTTCCAGCCACGCGCCAAGCGTCATCAGACGGTCGTCGCAATAGCGCGGCGCGACGAACTGGATGCCGACCGGCAGCGCGCTTCCCTCGGGCCAGACCGGATACGACATGGCCGGCACCTGTGCCGCGTTGAAGGCGGGCGTGAACGGATTCCAGGACATCGGATCGTTGCTGTGCCAGCCCTCGGGGGCCAGACGTCCCGCTTCGAACGGCAGGATCGGCATCGTCGGCAGCATCAGCACGTCGATGCGGTCGAACAGCTCGGTCAGTGCGTTCGCATACAGGTCGCGCAGGCGGCAGGCTTCGAGAAAGTCGGCGAGCTTCAGGCCTTCGACCGATTTCACGAAATCGAGCAGACCCGGGTCCACCTTGCCGTGCTCGCTGACAGGCACGGTGCGCAGCGAAGCCTCGCAACCGACGCGGTAGAAAACCAGCGCGGCGGCGGTGGCGGCGGTCACGTCGAAATCCACCGTTTCCACTTCAAAGCCGGAGCGCTCGATCAGGGCGATGGTATCGGCCATGCCGCGGCGGACTTCCTCGCAGCTGGCAGGCGACCACCGGCTCGCATCCAGCACGCCGATGCGCAGCGTCTTCGCATCGCCGGACAGGGCTTCCACATCGTCATTGATGATGCCGGAGAAGGAAGTCCAGTCCTTGCCGGAAGGGCCCGCGGCAACGCGCATGACTTCCGCGATCTCGCGCATGCTGGTTCCGATCGGACCGGTGTGCACCACCTGCGAGAAGGCCGAGGGAAGCGGGCTGGCGGGAATGCGGCCGAAGGAAGGCTTGAATCCGATCAGGCCGGTGAAGGCGGAGGGAATGCGCACCGAACCACCGGCATCGCTGCCCATGGACACGCGCACCATGCCGGCCGCCACGGCAGCGGAACAACCGCCGCTGCTGCCGCCCGGCGTGAGCCGGGTATTCCAGGGATTGCGCGTGATGCCGTAGGCCGGACTGTCGGTGACCGTTTTCCAGTTGAACTCGGGTGCACGAGTCTTGCCCAGCGGGATCATCCCCGCGTTAAGCATGCGTTCGACGAACACGGTGCTGGCCGGCACGGGAGCGCCGCTGGTGACTGCCGAGCCGCGGCGCGTCGGCCAGCCTTCGACCGCCGCGAAATCCTTGAAGGTCACCGGCATGCCGTCCAGTGGCCCCAATTGTGTGCCGGAGCGCCAGCGCGTCTGCGACTGGGCGGCTGCACGCAACGCACGGTCGTGGTCGAGCACCGCCAACGCGTTGATCGATTCGTTGACATTCTCGGCGTGGCGCAAGGCGCTGTAGGTCACGTCGACCGGAGAGACTTCGCCGCTTGCGTACAGTGCGCGGAGCTCGTCGAAAGATAGTTGATGCAGCATCTGCTTCCTCGATTTCAGTGTGGCGCTTTGGTTTCGGGAACGGACATGCCCAGATAGCTCTGCACCAGCGCGGGATCGTTCGCCAGATCGGAGCCCGTCCCGTGCTTGACTACGCGCCCCACTTCGACGAGATAGCCTTCGTCGGCGGCGCGCAGCGCGAGGCGGGCGTTCTGCTCGACGAGAATGACGGTGAGCTTTTCCTTGCGCTTGAGATCGACGATCACTTCCATGATCTGCTGCACGATGCGCGGTGCCAGGCCGATGGACGGCTCGTCCAGCAGGAGAACGCGCGGCTGCGCGATCAGCGCGCGGCCGATGGCGACCATCTGCTGCTCGCCGCCGGACAGGGTGCCGGCCTGCTGCTCGCGGCGCTCCTTGAGCACCGGGAACAGCGAGAAGATGCGTTCCAGCCCCTGCTCGACATCCAGCTTGCGACGCTTGGCGAATGCGCCGAGGCGCAGGTTGTCCTCGACCTTCATCGAGGCAAACAGCGCGCGCTTTTCCGGCACCAGGTACATGCCGCGGCGCACGCGCTCCTCGACCGGAATCTGCCCGAGTTCCACGCCGTCGAGCGAGACGCTGCCGCTGCGCGCCGGCAGCGCGCCCATCAGCGCCTTGAGCAGGGTCGTCTTGCCCGCGCCGTTGGCGCCGATCAGCGTCACCAGCGAGCCGGCCTTCACGTCGAAACTGATGTTGTCGACCGCGGTCACCGGGCCGTAGCCGACGGTCAGGTTTCGCACTTCAATCACGTTGTCGTTCATACCTCGGCTCCCAGATAGGCGGAGATGACGGCGGGGTTGTTCTGGATTTCATGACGATCGCCTTGTGCCAGCAATGCGCCGTGATTGAGCACGAAGATGTGATCCACGCAGCCCATCACCAGCTCCATGTCGTGCTCGACCAGAAGGATGGCCATGCCGCGCTCGTCGCGCAGCGACTTGAGCAGCGCAACCAGTTGCGCCTTCTCCCCTGCCCGCAGGCCGGCGGCCGGCTCGTCGAGCAGCAGCACGTCCGGGCGCGACATCAGTGCGCGCGCCACCTCGACCAGACGCTGACTGCCCAGCGGCAGGCTTCCGATCGGACGGTCGGCGGTATCCAGCAGACCGACCTGGGCCAGCGCCACGCGCGCCCGCTCGGCCATCACCGCTTCTTCCTTGCGGTCCATGCCGAGCGCGGAGCTCACCAGTCCGGCATGACCGTCGATGTAGCCGCCGATCATCACGTTCTGCAGCACCGTCAGTTCCGGCACCAGCTGCACGTGCTGGAAAGTGCGCGCCATGCCGGTGCGGATCACGTCGCGCGCGTGCGGCGGCAGAGGCCTGCCATCGATGCGCACTTCACCCGTCGTGGCCGGCGCGACGGCGGTGATTGCATTGAAGAGCGTAGACTTTCCCGCGCCGTTCGGTCCGATCAGGCCGGTGATCCTGCTCGTGAGTACGCTGATGCTCACTCCCTTGAGCGCCTGCAGACCGCCGAAGCGCTTGGTCACATTGTCGACCTCGACGCGCTCGATAGCGGGCCGCGTATCCGCCACCTGGCGAAGATGCGCGTCCTTCGCATCCGGCACGTCGGAGGCTTCCTCGCGCGGCTTGATCCATGTAAGCAGCCCGTCCGGCCAGCGCAGCAGCATCAGGATCAGGATGGCGCCGAACAGCATGGTTTCCATCTGACCCGGTACACCCAGAACCTTGGCGAACAGATACTGGGCACCCAGCTCCATCAACACGAAGGTAATCGCGCCCAGAATGGCGCCGACGGGATGCGCGACGCCGCCTAGCACGACCATGATCAGGTAGTTGAAGGATGCGCCGATCGCAAACGAAGTCGGACTCAGGAAGCGCATGTAGTAGGCGTACAGACAGCCCGCCAGCGCAGCGAGCGCCGCCGACATGATGAACACCTTCATCTTCACCGCCGGCACATCCGCGCCGAAGGCATTGGCCATCGTGCTGTGCCCCTTGATCGCCTTGGCGATGCGGCCGATGCGGCCGCGATAGATGCGCCGGTATGCGACGTAGGTCAGCGCGACAAGCAGCCAGGCCAGCACTGCGATGCCGCGCGTGTCGAACGTAAAGCCGAAGACGTTCAGCGCGGGAATATCGGAGAAACCGGACGCGCCGCCGGTGACGTCGATGGATGCCACGAAGCAGACGTAGATGGCCATGCCCCATGCCAGCGTGGCCAGCGGCAGAGAGTGCCCCTTCAGGCGCAGCGTGATGCGCCCGAGGACATAGGCGACGGCCATGCACAGGGCCACGGAAATGGGGATGGTCAGCAGCGTCGGCACGCCGAAGTCGCGCGAGAGGATGGCGCAGGAGTACGCGCCCATGCCCACGAAGGCGGCATGGCCGAGCGACACCTGGCCGGTGCCCAAAACGAAGGACAGGCCGATGCACACCAGGGCGTTGATACCGACCATGGCCAGCAAGCCTACGTAGTAAGTCGGAAGTTGGGATACCAGTGCCAGGGCGATGACGGCCAGCGCCACCATGACCCAGGCCCCGCGCTTGACGCGCCCCGCGGGGCGCGCAGATAGAAGTTCAGTGTTCATCGAGATCTTCTTGTGCATGACGGTTGCGCCAGAGCATGATGGGAATGACCAGTGCGAAAACCACTGCGTCGCGATAGGAGCTGCTCAGGAAAGAGGCAAGCGATTCCAGCATGCCGACGATCACCACACCCGCCACGGACAACGGATAGTTGACCAGGCCACCCATGGCCGCGCCCACGAATCCCTTGAGACCGACGACGAAGCCCATTTCGTAGTGCGCGGTGACCAGCGGCGCCAGCAGCAGCCCACTCGCACCCGACAGTGCCGCCGCGAGGAAGAAACTGAGGCGACCGGCCAGCACGACCGGGATGCCGCAGTACTGCGCGCCTTCGCGGTTGACCGATGCGGCACGCAAGGCCTTGCCGAGCAGCGTGAAGCGGAAGAACGCGAACAGCGCCAGCGCGGCCGTGATCGATACCGCCATCACGAACAGCGACTGGTAGGCGATGTCCATCGGGCCAATCGCCAGGCGCTCGTCGCTGATGGCCGGCACCGGATGCGGCTCCGCACCCCACAGCAACAAGGCCAGCGGGTGCATGATCATCGAGACGCCCACGCCGATGATCACCAGCACGACCGAACTGTTGCCCGGCTTGGGTTCGACCGTGAGGCGATAGACGATGGGGCCGACCGATGCGACCAGCGCCAGCGCGGCCAGCATCTGCAAGCCGAGCGACTCGGTCTTCCAGGCCGCCACCGTCAGCGCGGCAAGTACCGCGGCCGCCGCCGCATACTGCGCGACGGGGCGCAGCACATTGCGGCGGTTCAGGACCGCTTGCCGCACATCCAGAAGGAGACAAGCCGCCCCTCCGATCGCCAGAACCCAGACGATCGGAGCAACGCTGCCCTCGACGAAGCTGGCCAGTGTCAAAGCACCGAACGCGACGTATTCACCTTGGGCGATGTTGACTACGCGTGTGGTGGTGTAGATCAGCACAAGACTGATCGCCACCAACGCGTAAACCGCGCCATTGGTCAGTCCGTCTGCCAGCAGAAACAACGCGGTTTGAAGGTCCATCGCGATTAACGTCCCTGCAGAACGAAACGGCCGTCCTTCACGGTGACCAGGAAGGTCGCGCGGGAATCGAGACCCAGGTGGTCGTTGGCGCTGAAGTTGAAGATACCGATCACGCCCTGATAGTCGCGCGTGTTCTCGATCGCATCACGCAGGGCCAGACGTGCCTGGGCGAGATCGCCGGCACGTGTTGCATCCGGGACCTTCTTCCATGCGTTCACCGGAATCATCACCGCGTCATAGGCCTGGGCCGCGAACATGTCGGACTTGCCTTCGCCATAGAAGCCGTCGTACAGCTTCACGAAATCGCCAATGGACTTCTTGAGCGGGTGGGCTTCATCGAGCTGCTGGTACACCGTCATGCCTGCCGCGCCGACGATCGCGCCTTCGACCGCACGCTTGCCGACAGCCAGGAAGGCCGGCGTCGGTGCGCCGCCGCCGTGATAGATCGGGCCCGCGTAACCGACGCGCTTGAGCGTTTCATGCGCCAGTGCCGCCGACGGCGGAATGGCATGGAAGTAGACGGCATCCGGCTTCTGACGCGACACGCGCAGTGCCTGCGGCGTGAAGTTCGTGTCACCGCGCGAGAAGCGTTCGGCGGCAACGATTTCCAGACCCTTGGCCTTGGCCAGCGCGTTGAACTCGACCCAGCCGCCTTCGCCGTAGGAATCGTCCAGGCCCATGAAGGCCAGACGCTTGTAGCCGCGCTTGATCATCTCTTCCAGCGTGTAGTTGAGCATCAGGCGGTCGGTGATCGGGGTCTTGAAGGTGAACTTGCGCTCGGCTGCGGGTTCGATCACCGTGGCCGCTGCAGCCAGCGAAACGTTCGGGATCTTTTCTTCTTCGACGATCTTGTTCACGGCCATGGAAGCCGGCGTCGTCGTGCAGCAGATGACGATGTGGGCCTTGTCTTCCTGTGCCAGCTTGCGCACGGCGTTGATGGCCTTGGTCGGATCCGAGCCGTCGTCATACTTGATGAAGCGGACCTTGAAGGGCAGCGAGGTATCGGCCGCCAGCTTCTGCTCCAGCATGTTGATTGCCGAAACGGCGCCGGCAGCGATGGCGGAAGCACCACCGGTGACCGAGTTGACGGTTCCGACGCGGAACTCGGGGCGGCTGTCGGCGACTGCTGCCACCGGAATCACGAGGGTCAGTCCTACTGCTGCCAAACAAGAGCGAAGAATTTTCACGAAGTACCTCCCGTAGGTTGAACGATCCGACCAATGTCGGTCTCGCAGATTTTCCACGGCGAGGATCGAATCAAATGTATCCAGCGATACAAATCGGTTCGGAATTCCGGAATGGCCTCATCAGAGAGTCGGATGGGGTCGCGCTTGCGGACCACTAACGTCCATAATGTGGTCTTTGCAGCAATGACAGGCGAACATGCGGGGGCATGGCTGCGCTTCCTGGCAGGCGCATGCGTATTTGCTGTGATAGCATCCTTCGCCCGACGCCATCACCCTGCACAAGAAAAATTAATGGCGCGCAAATTGCTAGTTCAAGCGTGAATTGTTTGAGGACTTTGGAGGAGCACCATGTCGGCGCAGCCGAATGACCGCACCGACCTGCGCGCGCGCGGTACGGTATCCGAAACCTGGATGCCGCGCGGCGAATTCATCACGCATCTTCTGGAATCGGGACTGGGCGAGAAGGTTCAGTTTCAGGAAGGTCAGTATCTCTATTCGCAGGGCGAAATCGATCGCCGCTTCTACGTGCTTGTTTCGGGCAAAGTCTATGTATCGAACCTCAGTCCCGACGGCCACGAGTCCACCTTCAACATCATGGGACCGGGCAGCGTGATCGGCGAAGCCGCCGCCCTCACCGGACTGCCACGCTATTCCGCGGCACGCATGCTGGAAGCTTCCGAGCTGCTGCAGTTTCGTGCGGACCAGCTGGAAGACTACATCCAGAAAAGCCCGCGCTTCGGCGCCGCCCTGATCTATGCATTGAGCCTGAAGCAGCGCCATGCGGTGGCGCGCCTGCACCAGGCCGTTTTCGAATCCCCGGAACAGCGCATCCTGCTCCTGCTCGAACAGATGGCCGAAACGCACGCGGACCGTGTCGACCCCGCCAATCCGGAATTGCGCGTGAACCTCACGCACGAGCAGATCGGCAGCCTGACGAATCTGTCGCGAGTCACGGTCACGCGGACACTGCAGAAGCTCAAGCGCGAAGGACGCGTGCAGCTGGTTGGCCGTACCGTCGTGCTCTCCTGCAAAGGCCAGCCGCTGCGACACTGAAGTTTGGAAATTCGCCGGGACGCATGCATGGCGGATGACGCTTCGTGACGGTCATGGGGTGTATCTTCAAACGTGACGAATCGGCACTTCATTCGCCCCGCGCATCGCACCACGCCGAAGCGCGATGCACCCATAACGGTGCGCGCGCTTCGCTTCAGTACAGACTCGGCACGAACTTTTTCAGAACCGACAACAGGTGCTGACTTGCCAGCGGCTTGTTCAGATAGCCCTCGGCGCCGACATGGCGCGCGCGCTCCGGGTCATAGATGAAGGGCTTCCCGATCAGAAACACGACAGCCGGATTCACTGACGCGTCCTTTTCCTTCACCAGCCAGCACACGCGGTAGGGATCCACGCCGGGCGTGGAAGTGTTGACCAGCACGATCGCCGTCGGATTCTGCCTGCACAAGGCGACGGCTCCGACCTCATCGCCGGCCCATTCGACCTGCTGGTTGTAGCGCGCCAGCAGCTCGCGCAGGTAATCGCGCAGGGACGGATTCCTGTCCACCACCAGTACCATGCCCTTCTCCGGTCGCTTCACGCGCATCGCGGCAAAGCGCGCGGGATCGGTCAGATGCGGATCGGGCCGCGGCCGCCTGCGCCGCTCCGGCACCAGAACCACGTCGGAGGCTTCGAGCTGCGCCAGGGCATTGGCGCGCCTTTCCACCAGCTCGTCGAGCGCCGCGATCAGGGTGGCGCGATCGACGTCGAAGGGCACGCTTTTGTAAGGCAGTTCGACCGCAGGCGAACCGACCAGCAAGGCCGGCCGCAGATCCCCCGGACGCATGGCGGCAAGACTGACCAGCGCCTTGACGTCGCCACCCTTTGCCATGTACAGATCCGGGTCCTGCAAATTGTCTTCGGTCAGGATGAAATAGCCATAGCCACGCGTTTCAGGGTGGGCGAAGGCGTGTTCGATGCGCGCCGTTTCATGCTCGTTGAAGCCGCACAGGCGAACCGCTTAAGGGAACAGGGCTTGCTGCATGCTGCACATTCTATAAACAACTTCGGACGGTTCGCGAGCAATATTTGCGAGCCGCATTTCTGCTTTGACAACACGCCACCTCGCGCTTTCAACCCGCGTCCCGCAGGCGAGTCGATTAGAATGCAGGCTTCGTTTCGTTCCAGGCCGTGCGCCAACCACGAATGGCAACCAGAAAATCCGCTTCAGACTACAGCGAAGCCTCGATCCGGGTCCTGAAGGGGCTCGAACCGGTCAAGCAGCGACCGGGCATGTATACCCGCACCGAAAATCCGCTGCACATTATCCAGGAAGTCATCGACAACGCCTCCGATGAAGCGCTTGGCGGCTTCGGCAAAAACATCCTCGTCACGCTCAATGCCGATGGCAGTGTCAGCGTCGAGGACGACGGCCGGGGCATTCCGGTCGGCATGCACCCGGAAGAAAAGGTGCCAACCGTCGAGATCGTGTTCACCCGTCTGCATGCCGGCGGCAAGTTCGACAAGGGCAGCGGCGGCGCCTATTCCTTCTCCGGCGGGCTGCACGGTGTGGGCGTGTCCGTCACCAACGCCCTCTCCTCGCGCCTGGAAATCAAGGTCTGGCGCGACGGCGGCGTGCACGAGCTCGTGTTTGCCGACGGCGACGTGGTGCAGAAGCTCAAAACCCGTACCGCGACGAAAGAAGACAAGAAATCCGGCACCCGCGTCACGGTCTGGCCGAACCCGAAATATTTTGATTCTTCCAACATCCCGAACGCCGAGCTGCAGCGGCTGCTGCGCTCCAAGGCCGTGCTGCTGCCAGGCGTGAAGGTCACGCTGGTCAACGCGAAGAACGGGGATAGCCAGACCTGGCAGTACGACCAGGGCCTGCGCGGCTACCTCGTCGAGTCACTGGCGCAGGCTTCGCACGCTGATCCGCTTATCCCGCTGTTCGAAGGCGAGCAATACGCGAGCGCTGACAACGAAGGCTTTGCCGAAGGCGAAGGCGCAGCCTGGGTCGTGGCCTGGACCGAGGAAGGCAACGTGGTGCGCGAGTCCTACGTGAACCTGATTCCGACCCCTGCCGGCGGCACGCATGAAGCCGGCCTGCGCGAAGGTCTGTTCGGCGCCGTCAAGAGCTTCGTCGAGATGCACTCGCTGCTGCCCAAGGGCGTCAAGCTGCTGCCGGAAGACGTATTTGCGCGCGTGTCGTTCGTGTTGAGTGCGAAAGTGCTCGATCCGCAGTTCCAGGGCCAGATCAAGGAACGTCTGAATTCGCGCGATGCGGTGCGTCTGGTCGCGACCTTCGTGCGCCCGGCGCTGGAGCTGTGGCTGAACCAGCACGTCGATCACGGCAAGAAGCTGGCCGAGCTGGTCATCAAGCAGGCGCAGACGCGTCTGCGTTCGGCGCAGAAGGTCGAGAAGAAGAAGTCGTCCGGCGTGGCCGTCCTGCCGGGCAAGCTGACCGACTGCGAATCCGACGACGTTTCGCGCAATGAGCTGTTCCTGGTCGAAGGCGATTCGGCTGGCGGCTCGGCCAAGATGGGCCGCGACAAGGAGTTCCAGGCCATCCTGCCGCTGCGCGGCAAGGTTCTGAACTCCTGGGAAACCGAACGCGACCGCCTGTTCGCCAACAATGAAATCCACGATATCGCGGTCGCCATCGGCGTCGATCCGCACGGCCCGAACGATACGCCGGACATCTCCGGCCTGCGCTACGGGAAGATCTGCATCCTGTCCGACGCCGACGTCGACGGCGCACACATCCAGGGGCTGCTGCTGACACTGTTCTTCAAGCACTTCCCGCAACTGATCGCACGCGGCCACATCTATGT
>JAEZHR010000262.1 GCA_023416415.1 Pseudomonadota bacterium | reverse complement strand
CCGCAGTGCTGGCGATGCAGTTGGAGAAATGGGGGAGCGACCCGACGGAAACGGAAACGGCACTGTATCAAGCGTATGCCCGGTGGATTTGGGCAGCGGCAATTGCCGGCCTTCTGGCGAGCGCAGTTGCGGCCTTTCGCGCCCGCACCGATGTGCTGGAGGCGACGGGCGCGCTTGCCCTGGGCGGCTTTCTCGCGGGCTATCTGTTACTGGTCGGACATGAGCCGCTCGGGCGCGAAAAGGCGGGTGTTGCGCATGTGGCCGCCATCCGCGCCGAGCTTGATGGCGGGACGGATCTGTATTCGGTGGGCATGTACGACTATGCGTTGCCGTTCTATCTGCGGCGCACGATGACGCTTGTGGCCTATGCCGCCGACGGGATGGTACTGGGTCTTCGCCAGGAGCCGCGGCTGTGGGTGCCGGAAATCGACGAGTTCGTCATGCGCTGGCACGCTGCCCGTGCCGAGGGCCGCAAGGCGGTCGCAGTGGCAAGCGAGGATGCCTACGCGACGCTGGCGCAGCGGCATCTGCCGATGCGCATCATCGCCCGCGACCGCCGAAGAGTCGTGATCGCAAGCGACGGCTCCGGGAACGGCCAGATGCGCTGACGCAACCCCGCCCACTGCGATGGAACGTCCATTTTGCTTTCCGATCCCATGTAGATGAAACCTGAATCAGCACCGGCGCTGATTCGAAAGCGGAAGGCAATGCATGGATTCAAGTCTCGAACCACGCGTGGAATTTGATGTGCAGGGTGCAACCGGAATGCGGCGCGCGCAAAGGGCAGAACGATATCCCGCTCTTGCCGGCGCCGTTTGCGGCAAAGCGCGTTGCCCCAACCGGACCGATTCTGCGCCCGGAATGATGACGTGGCGTTGCTAGGTGGCGGCATGCGAGCTGCAGTCTTTGACATGGATGGCGTCGTCACGCGGACCGCGAGTCTGCATGCGGCGGCATGGAAGCGCGTTTTCGATGGATTGTTGCGGCACCTGGCGGGGCCGGGCGCGACCTTTCTTCCGTTCGACGAGAAGAGCGACTACCTTGCCTATGTGGATGGCAAGCCGCGCCGCGATGGCGTCAGCAGCTTTCTTCACGCGCGCAACATCGAATTGCCGCGCGCGGAGCAGGAAGACATTGCCGCCCGAAAGGACAAGATCTTCGAGCAGCTTCTGCAAGAGAAGGGGGTTCAGGTTTTTCCTTCCACGCTGGCCCTGATCAAGACCATGCGCGCGCACGACGTGCGGATTGCGATGGTGACGTCCAGCCGCCATGGCCGCGAGATCATCCAACGCGCAGGAATTGCCGAGCTGTTCGACGCCTGTCTGGACGGGACCGATCTGGAAAGCTTGTCGTTGAGGGGGAAACCGGATCCGGACATGTTCCTGCACGCCGCCGAGCAGCTGCATGCGGCGCCGATGCAAGCCATGGTCGTCGAAGACGCCGTGGCCGGCGTACAGGCCGGACGCCGCGGCGGCTTCGCGCTGGTTCTGGGAGTCGATCGCGGCGGCAACGCCGAAGCGCTGGCACAGGCCGGTGCTGACATCGTCGTGCAGGATCTCGCGGAGACTTCCTTCGATCGCCTGCAGGCCGCACTGTTTGCCCGGCAGGAAAGTATGGCCTGGTGCGTCGAGCAGGAAGGATTCGACCGCGCGCGCGAACGGCAGATGGAAAGCCTGTTTGCGGTCGGCAATGGATATCTCGGCCTGCGCGGCGCGCTCGACACGCCGATTCCCGCTTCCCAGCCAGATCTTTTCATCGCCGGCGTTTATGATGCCAAGCGCCCTGAAACGCCACGTCCGGAAACCGAATTCCTCACCCCGGGTCATGAAGGGGATCCGTATGCCGAACTGGTGCCGTTTCCGTTTCCGTTGCGACTGGAGGTCACCGTCGATGGCATCGCGCTGGATTTCGATGGCGATCATGGGCGCGAGCTGCGTCGCATCCTCGATCTGCGCCACGGCGTGTTGCGCATCGAAGCCGGCTACGAGACACCGGGAGGGCGGCGCACGACCATTCGTACCCGCCGCTGCGCTTCCCTTGCCGATCCGCATCTGTTGCTGCAGGAAGCCGTGGCCACGGCGGAAAACCACTGGAGCCCGATTGAAATCGAAGCTTCGCAGGGGATTGCGGACTGGGCGCTGCGTCATCCCCATCTGACACTTCTCGAACAGACCAAAGTGGACGGCACGGCACTCAGACGTTACGCCACGCGCGCATCCGGATTCCAGATCAGCGTCGCTTCAAGGGCCTCGTACGACGCGAACCGGATGCGTCGCGTCGTCTGCATCTACACCAGCCGCGACGTCGACGATCCGAGAGCGGCTGCGCTTGCGCATGTGGAGAAGGCGGCGAAG
Source organism: Pseudomonadota bacterium (assembly GCA_023416415.1). Classification (GTDB taxonomy): domain Bacteria; phylum Pseudomonadota; class Gammaproteobacteria; order Burkholderiales; family Burkholderiaceae_D; genus Noviherbaspirillum. The sequence goes on along the minus strand of JAEZHR010000262.1, from coordinate 3,171 downwards.
CAGGACTTCGACAGCATGCTCGATGTGCACGCGAAACAATGGGCTGCGTTCTGGGACAGGGCGGACGTGCGCGTGCCCGGTCGGCCGGCGGTCGAACAGGCGCTGCGCTTCAACAGCTACCACCTCAGATTGCCTCTTGCCGACGATCCGCGTGTTTCGGTCGGCGCGCGCACATTGACCGGGCGCGCATACGAAGGGCATGTGTTCTGGGACACGGAAATCTTCATGCTGCCCTTCTATCTGCATGTCGATCCGGCGCGCGCGCGAAATCTTCTTCTTTACCGTCACGGCACGCTCGACGGCGCGCGTCGGCATGCGCGCGAGCTGCATGGTCGCGGTGCCTGCTTTGCCTGGGAATCGACGGTGACCGGGGACGACGTGACGCCCACAGAAATCCTGATCAAGAGCAGCGGCACGGAAATCCCTGTCTTCACCGGAAAGCAGCAGTTGCATATCACGGCCGATGTCGCCTATGCCGTGTGGCGTTACTGCGAGGCTACTGCCGACGACGCGTTCCTGGCAGGGTGCGGCGCAGACATTCTGTTCGAAACGGCGCGCTTCTGGGCCAGCCGTGTGGAGCGCGGTGCGCAGCACTATCACATTCGTTGCGTGGTGGGCCCCGACGAGTATCACCATTCGGTGAACGATAACGCCTATACGAACTGGATGGCGCGTTTCAATCTGGAGCGGGCGGCATGGCTGGCGAAGCATCTTGCGATCAATCCGGGCGAGGCGGACGAATGGGATGGAATTGCACAGTCCTTGTACGTTCCGTCGCCGGGAAAGGACGGCATCATCGAGCAGTTCGAGGGATTCTTCTCGCTGGGCGATTTCACGTTCCGGCAGGAGGAGCGCGACCGGGCGCCCGTCAGCCGCTTGCTGGATTGGGAAAAGATCAATCGCCTCAAGGTTGTCAAGCAGGCGGACGTGCTGATGCTTCCCTTCCTGTTTCCCGATGCGTTTTCGGACGAAGTGGTGGCGGCGAACTACCACTATTACGAGCCGCTCACCGATCACGGAAGCAGCCTTTCGCCCTCGGTTCATGCGGCCATCGCCGCACGCATCGGAGCGCGCGAGGATGCGGAGCGCTACTGGAAGCGCAGCCTCTGGCTTGATCTGACCAATTCGATGAACAACAGCACGCTCGGTGTTCATCCGGCTGCCATGGGCGGCACCTGGCAGGCCCTGGTGTTCGGCATGCTTGGGGTCCACTTCGATGGCGCTGCCCCGAAGCCTGACGCGTGCGCTCCCGAACGGCTTCCGGACTGGTGGCGCCGTGTCGCGCTTTCGATGATGGTCCGCGGCCAGTGTCATCAGGTGTCAGTGAGCCGGGAGGACGCGACGAGGATTTCCCAATGACCCGATTTGCTTCGCTTCTCCTGCCGCTGGACGGATCGCGCGAGTCCGCGAAGGGTGCCGGATGTGCGCTCTGGCTGGCGCAAAGACTCGATGCAACGCTGCATGTGCTGCATGCTTCAGCGCGCGCATTCGGGGACTCTGACCCGCTGGTGCAGCTGCTCGCTCCCGAAGTGCGACACCAGCGTGTCGTGTTTCACAAGAAAGGCACGGAACAAGCCGATGCCGCCGTGCTTGAAGCCATCGCGCTTCACGGTGTGCACATGGTTGTGATGGGCGCGTGCGGAGCATCCTTTTCCGCCGGACGCCAGACTTCGCAGCTGCTCGGAAAAGTCGCGCGGGCCGTGATCGAGCGCAGTCCGGTGCCGGTCCTTCTGCTTCCGAAGCGATACCGCGAGGCCTTGCCATGGACATCGATGCTGGTGGCGGCCAGTGGCGACACGGCAGCCGACCAGGTGCTGGAACCCGCGACGCAGCTCGCACAGGCGCTGCAACTGCACGTTACGGTGGTGCATGCCGCCGACGCGCCCGGCGCGACCGGTTCGATGGGCAGCGGCGCCTATGCAGACGCCGCCTATCATGAGTATCCGCAGCGCATGCATGACATGGTTGAACGGGGCCTGGCACATTGCGGGCTCGATGAGTGCAAATGCATCGAGCAGATTCTGTTGCGACGGGGGGACCCGGCGCAGGTGCTGCTTGACCTGATCCATAGCCATCACGCCAGCGTACTGGCGCTGGGCTGGCATGGAACACTCGAGGCGGGCCGTGCGCTCGTGCTCAAGCGCCTGCTGGAAGAAACCGATTGCGCACTTCTGCTCGTGCGCACGACGGAAACGTCGACAGCCCGGCTCAAGGTTGGCGAGGACATCGACAGCTGAAGGCGCGGGGGCTGTCGTTTCAGGCGCAACGTTGCGTCACGTCAGCGCGGCACTTTTGTTCACCAGAAAGCATCACCGTGAGCGATTTCGGCCAGGGACTGGGGCGGCAGTCCGGCCCGCGCATCGTTGAGCCGACCGGCCACGCGTTCTCTTGTATCTGCCCGATTTCGAGAATTCTTCCCGCTGCCGAACATGCGATTTGCAGGCCGCTCGTCTGCTGCAGACGCGGGGCGCGGTCCGGAGGGGCGCGAAGCACCGGCGCAGCGCGGTGCTATCCGGTTCGGACGGGTATGCGAAAGCCGGAGTGAAGGGCTTTGGCGGCACGGAAGCGTTGCCGTCAAAGCAGTGACCGCAGCATGCGGCGCACGCTTTCCAGCTCGGGCAGCAGGGTATTGACCATGTAGTCGGCAGAACGCCGCGAAACAGCGCTGGCAATCGACACGGAAGCCATCGTTTCGCCGGCCCCGTTGCGAATCGGCACCGCGATCGAACGCACGCCCAGTTCGATTTCCTCACTGCTTAGCGCGTAGCCGTGCGCGCGCACGCTCGCCAGCTCATCCATCAGCTCCGGGATTTCCGTAAGCGTATGCGGCGTGAGCTTCTGCCGCGCCATTCGCTGCAATCGCTGCAAGGCGTCTTCCGCCGGCAGGGCGGCGAGCAGCACTCTTCCGGTTGCCGCGCAATAGGCCGGCAGGCGAGAGCCGATCCAGAGCCCGCCCGAGAGACTGCGACGTGCGGTGGCGCGCGCGACGAAGACGACGTCGCCGCCGTCGAGCACCGCGAACGAACACGGCTCCTGGGTGCGCTCGCTCAACGCTTCCAGCGACGGCTGGACCAGCTTGGCCAGCGGCGATGCGGCGACATAGGCGTGCGCCAGCCGCAGCAGCCGCGGCGCCGGCCGGAAGTACCGGCCGTCCGTGTCGACATAGCCGAG
>JAEZHR010000230.1 GCA_023416415.1 Pseudomonadota bacterium | reverse complement strand
GACATAGCCCAGGCCCCAGACCGTCTGGATGAACATCGGATTTGAGGGGTCGGGCTCGATCAACTTTCGCAGGCGTGAGATCTGGACATCCAGGCTGCGGTCGAAGACCTCGTATTCACGACCACGCGCCAGTTCCATCAGCTTCTCGCGTGACAGCGGCTGGCGCGCATGGCGCGCGAACACCTTGAGCACGGAGAACTCACCGGTGGTCAGGGAAATCGATTGCCCGGCCTTGCGCAGCGAGCGTGTACCGAGGTCGAGCACGAAATCGCCGAATTCGAAGGTCTGGGGCGTCTCGGACGGGGCGCCGGGGATTTCGTCCGGCCCCTTGCGGCGCAGGACGGCGTTGATGCGGGCGACCAGCTCGCGCGGATTGAAGGGCTTGGGCAGGTAGTCGTCCGCACCCATCTCCAGTCCGACGATGCGGTCCACATCCTCGCCCTTGGCGGTGAGCATGATGATCGGGGTCTGGTCGTTCGCGCCGCGAAGGCGCCGACAGATCGACAGGCCGTCTTCGCCAGGCAGCATCAGATCCAGCACGAGCAGGTCGTAGCGTTCGCGGATCCACAGCTTGTTCATGGCCTGGGCATTTTCGGCCGTCACCACCTGAAAACCCTGTTCAGAAAGGTAGCGCCGCAGCAGGTCGCGCAGGCGGGCATCGTCGTCAACCACCAGGATCTTGCCCTGGTGACCGGAAGTGTTGCTTTGCGGATTTGTCGTATTCATGGCGCTATGGTAACGTCCGCAATCCGTCTCGCAAGAGACGTTGCTCAATGCATTACACGCTGTTACATACTTTACGCCGAGCCGGTTATCGGCCCGAATGAGGAAGCATACACTTGTTCGTGTGTGAATCGCCTCTCTCCGGCGAACCGGCGCTAGCTTTCCGATGACATTGGATGAGTCAGTGGATGTGCTCCGGCCGCCAGCGAAGCCGAGACGCTGTCTACCGGCCGCCCGAATGATCATGCAACGACCCTTTATCGCCTGCTGTCTTCTGCTCTCCTGTATCTCCGTGCCGGCCTGGGGCGAATCGGATGGAGTCCGTGCGTTGCAGTTGGTGCAACTCAACCCGGCCCTCGTGGAGTCGGCAGGACTGCTCGCCGGTTCGCAGCCGCCAAGCCAGGGAGAGCCGCGTCGCTCCTCCCAGTTTCAGCTGCCGGAACACACCTACGCTTCAGCCGATGCCTCCGAGTCCGGCGGCGAGCGCATGCGTCGCGGTCGTCTGTCGGTCGAGGAGCGACGTGCGTTGCGTCGGCAGATCAACGAAGTCGGCAGCGATCTGTACGCACCGCGCCAGTAGGCGTTCCGCCAGAACTCATCCCCTTCGGCGTCGGCGGGCGATCGCAGCCGCTGGTTTCGCCAGGGTCCGATAGGCCCGCCCGACGCCCTTGTCCCATCTTCTGAGAGCCCGATATTGCCGAAGCACGGTGGCGGTGTCGCCGCGGGCGATCGGGCCGCTGAGCGCACCGGTCGTATCGTGGGCGATCACGTTGTTCACCGTTCCGCGCACCAATGGTTCGATCAGTTGCAGCGCGATCGCGCGCGGCACGCCTGCCTTTTCGTAGGCTTGCAGCGCCAGTTCCAGCACCGCGACGACATAGTTCGACGCGAAGACCGCCGCGCCGTGGTAAATGTTTTTGCGCGCAGGGTCGATGGCGACCGTTCTTGCGCCAATCGCATGAAACGCCGGTTCCAGCAGGCTGAGTGCCTGAGCGTCGCCGTCGGTGCCGCACCATGTCCCGGCAAAGTGCATCGTTGCCTGTTCAGGATCTGCGAAGCTGCGAATCGGATGGACGCAGGCGACGCTCGCGCCGAGCCTTGATGCGGGGGCCAGCACGGAGGCGGGCAGGGCGCCGCTGCAATGAAACACCACCTGGCCTGCGCCGAACAGGCCGTCTTGCGCGAGCGCGGAGCAAAGCCGGGAGATGGCTTCATCAGGCGTGGCAATCAGGGTGAAATCCGCGGGAACGAGCGCATCCTGCGTGCCTACGGCCTGTCCGGCACCGATGAAGCGAACGGCCTTGTCGGCGCTCTCGACGGAGCGGTTCAGAACCTGGCGGATCTCGAAAACGCCGGCGCGCGCCCACAGGCGCGCCAGTGTCTGCCCCAAGTGGCCGCAGCCGACGATGTTCAGGGTCGGCATCACTATGCCTTGAAACGTATGGCCGGTGCGGCCGCCCAGTGATCTCCCTCGGTCGGGTGCTTGGCGCGAAGCGCCGTTCCGCGCGCCCGGAACAAGGGGTGGGCTACTGCTTCGTCGACACGCAGGATCGGCGTCACGCAGCAATCGACGACGGCGAAGCGTCGGGTCCATTCAGCCAGGGTTGCGGTGGCGAAGATCGTGTCCAGTTCACGCTTGACCTGCATTGCGTCTTCGCCGCCGATGGATTGGCCCAGACTCCAGTGGCGGGTTGCGAGATCGGGGCGCCCCAGCACCTCGCAGCAGACCTTCCAGAATTTCAGTTCCAGTGCTCCGACCGCCATGAACCGGTCATCGCTGGTGCAGTATACGTTGTAGCAGGGAACGCCGCCGGTCAGCAGATCTCGTCCTGGCTTGGCAGGACGGCCAAGGTTGTTCAGAGCCACCAGCGGCATGACATTGTTGGCAAAGACGGCGTCGGTCATCGAGATGTCGACGAAACGTCCGCGACCGCCGGTGCGAACGGCCAGCAAGGCGGCGAGGATGCCTTGCACCGCGGCCTGGGCGCCACCGAGCAAATCGCCGACCTGCAGGTTGGGCAGTGCGGGGACGCCGTCCGGGCCGACGTTTTGCTCCAGCATGCCGGCCAGGCCGATGTAGTTGATGTCATGGCCTGCGAGATGTGCGAAGGGGCCGTCCTGGCCGTATCCGCTAATCGCACACATGACCAGTTTCGGGTTGCGCGCCTTGATCACATCCCAGCCCACACCCAGCTTGTCTATTACGCCGGGTCGAAAGCTCTCCACAATGACGTCGGCATCATCCACCAGTCGCAGAAAGCGTTCGCGATCGGCACCGTTCTTCAGGTCCAGACGCATTTCCTTCTTGCCGCGATTGACAGCGACGAAGAATTGCGACACTTCCTTGCGCACGGGGCCCATCGTGCGCGCATAGTCGCCGACGCCCGGCTCCTCGATCTTGATGACTTCCGCGCCCATGTCGGCAAGCTGCATGGTCGCCATCGGCCCGGGCAGCAGGCGGGTCAGATCGAGTACGCGGATGCCTTGCAACGGCTTGTCCACAGCCTCCTGCATTGCAGTCTCCTAGTTCAGCTTCTCCAGCGCTTCCTGCTGTTCCAGCCATTCGGTCTCGAGCTGCTCCAGCTCTTTCGCAATGTAGGCCTGGTCCACGATCAGCGTTTTCAGGGTTTCCTTGTTGGCTTCGTCGTAGATGGCCGGGTCGGCCATGCGTGCATCAATTTCCGTCTTGCGCGCATTGAGCTTGGCCATTTGCTCGTCGAGGCGCTTGATGCGCGTCTCGATCGGCTTCTTCAGGGCCGACAGACGCTGGCGCGCTTCGGCTTCGATGCGTCGCTGTTCCTGGCGCGAAAGCTCAGGCGCGGCGGCTGGCTGGGGCGAGGCTTCGGGCTTTGCGCTCGGAAGTTCGGCATCGCCCTTGCCGAGCTTGGTCTTGAACAGCCAGTCGCGGTAATCGTCGAGATCGCCGTCGAATGGCTGGAGGCGACCGTCGGCGACGATCATGAACTGGTCGGTCGTTGCGCGCAGCAGATGGCGGTCGTGCGAAACCAGCATCAGCGTGCCTTCGAATTGCGCGAGCGCATCGGTGAGCGCTTCGCGAGTTTCCAGATCGAGGTGATTGGTCGGCTCGTCGAGCAGCAGCAGATTGGGGCGCTGCCAGACGATGAGCGCGAGCGCGAGCCGCGCCTTTTCACCGCCCGAAAACGGAGCGATCGGGCTGGTCACCATTTCGCCGCCGAAGTTGAAGCTGCCAAGAAAGTTGCGCAATTCCTGCTCGCGCACGGTCGGCGCAATCTTGTTCATGTGCCACAGCGGCGACTCGTCGTGACGCAGCATCTCCACCTGGTGCTGGGCGAAATAACCGATCACCAGGCCCTTGCCCAGGCGTCGCGTGCCCGTCAGCGGTTCGATCTCGCCGGCGATGGTCTTTACCAGCGTTGATTTTCCGGCGCCGTTGACGCCGAGCAGACCGATGCGCTGTCCGTTCTGGAGCGAGAAGTTCACGCCATCGACGATTACCCTTTCGTCATCGCCGACACGATAGCCGGCGCGCACGTCGTCCATTACCAGCAACGGATTCGGTGCCGAAGCCGGTTCGCGGAACTCGAACGAAAATTCTGCCGCGGCTCGCAACGGGGCGAGTTCTTCCATCTTCGCCAGCATCTTCATCCGGCTCTGAGCCTGCCGTGCCTTCGTCGCCTTGGCCTTGAAGCGATCAATGAAGGACTGCAGATGGGCACGCTGGCGCGCCTGCTTTTCGACGGCAGCTTGCGTGAGGGCGATCTGTGCCGCGCGCTGACGCTCGAAGGCGGAATAGTTGCCGGTATAGCGTTTGAGCTTGCGGTCGTCGATGTGCGCGATCACGTTGACCACGCCATCAAGAAAGTCACGATCGTGCGAGATGATGATCAGCGTGCCGGGATAGCGCTTGAGCCAGTCTTCGAGCCAGAGAATGGCGTCGAGGTCGAGGTGGTTGGTCGGTTCATCCAGCAACAGCAGATCCGATGGACACATCAGCGCCTGCGCGAGATTCAGGCGCATGCGCCATCCGCCGGAAAAACTGGACACAGGCAAAGCCATCTGCTCCAGCGAGAAGCCGAGGCCGAGCAGCAATTGTTCCGCCCTTGATCGCACCGTGTAAGCGTCGGCGTCGGCGAGCGCGGCATGCAGTTCGCCGAGGCGGTTGCCGTCTGCCGCGCTGCCCTTGCTTTCAACTTCCTTCAATTCGCTTTCCAGCCGACGCAACCGGGTATCGCCATCGATCGCGTACTCGATGGCAGGGCGGTCCAGTGCAGGCGTCTCCTGTGCCACGTAGGCCACGCGCCAGCGTGCCGGAAATTCGACGGAGCCGAGGTCGGCGTGCAACTCGCCGCGCAGGAGGGCAAACAGGCTGGACTTGCCGGCACCATTGGCGCCGATCAGGCCGACCTTTTCGCCAGGGTTGACGGTGAGGTCGGCGTCCTCAAGCAGCGGCTTGACGCCTCGCCTCAGGCTGACTTGATTGAATCGGATCATCGGGATCAGGCCAACTGGTCCGCGGTCAGCAGGAAAACCATGTCGTCACCGGCAGAGGTCGACAGCCAGGTGAGTTCGAGGTCGGGGAACGCCGCCTCGGCATGTTCGCGTTCATTGCCGATCTCGACGATCAGCACGCCGTCCGGCGTCAGGCGGTCATGGGCGCCGGCGACGATGCGGCGAACGAGGTCCATGCCATCGTCGCCACCGGCCAATGCGATCTGCGGCTCGCGCCGGTATTCCTCCGGCAGCTTGCCCATCGAATTTGCATTGACGTAGGGCGGATTGGAGATGATGAGCTGGTAGCGCTTCGGCGACAACTGCGCATACAGGTCGGATTGATGCAGCGCGATGCGGTCCTGCATGCCGTAGTCGTCGACATTGCGGCGGGCAACAGCGAGGGCATCCGGAGAAATATCGACGGCATCGACCTGCGCATGCGGGAAGGCATCCGCCAGCATGATCGGCAGACAGGCGGAGCCGGTGCACAGCTCCAGGATGTTTTCGACAGCTTCCGGTGCACCGACCCAGGGCGCGAACTGCTCTGGAATCAGCTCGGCGATGAAGGAGCGCGGCACGATCACCCGCTCGTCAACATAGAATTTGTAGTCGCCGAGCCAGGCTTCATTGGTGATGTAGGCGGCCGGCACGCGTTCGCTGACGCGGCGCTGGATTACCTGCAGTACCGCAGCGATTTCTTCCGGCAGCAGGCGCGCATCGAGGAAGCGAGCAAGCCGGTCCAGCGGCAGGTGCAGCGTGTGCAGGATCAGATAGGCCGCCTCATCAAAGGCGTCCTGGCTGCCGTGACCGAAGAAGAGCTTCGTCTGATTGAAACGGGAGACGGCGTAGCGCAGGAGGTCGCGCGGGGTGGAAAAATTGTCGGGTGTCATGTCGGGTTCTGTTCAGCCACGGCGGGCACGGCGAATACACGCGATGACGAATCACGAATCCGCCGTGGCGAAGGCGTTCAGTCTTGCAGCAGCAGATTTTCCAGCGTCCGCCGGTAGATGTTCTTCAAGGGATCGATGTGTCGCAATTCGACATGTTCGTCGATCTTGTGGATGCTGGCATTGGGCGGACCGAACTCGACCACTTGCGGGCAGATTTGCGCGATGAAGCGGCCATCCGAGGTGCCGCCGGTGGTCGACAGCTCGGGCTCGAGGCCTGTCTCGGTCTTGATCGCGGCAGACAAGGCTTCGCTCAAATCGCCGCGCGGCGTCAGGAAGGGTAGACCGCCCACCGTCCATTTCAGTTCGTACTGAAGACCGTGCCGGTCGAGAATGTCGTGCACGCGCTGCTGCAGGCCTTCCACCGTGCTGGCGGTCGAGAAGCGGAAATTGAAGTCGATTACGACTTCACCCGGAATCACGTTGGTTGCGCCGGTGCCACCGTGGATGTTCGACATCTGCCATGACGTCGGCAGATAGTATTCGTTGCCATCGTCCCATTTTTCGGCGGCCAGTTCGGTCAGGGCCGGAGCGGCCAGATGGATCGGGTTCTTCGCCAGATGCGGGTAGGCGATGTGCCCCTGTATGCCCTTGACGACCAGGCGGCCGGACAGTGAGCCGCGGCGACCGTTCTTGATCATGTCGCCCAACTGCTCGGCCGAGGTTGGCTCACCGACGATGCAGTAGTCGAGCTGTTCGCCACGCGCCTTGAGTCTGTCGCACACGACGACGGTACCGTCGGTGGCCGGCCCTTCCTCGTCGGACGTGATCAGAAAGGCGATCGAACCCTTGTGGTCCGGATGTGCCTGAACGAACTCTTCGACCGCGACCACCATCGCCGCGATCGAGGTTTTCATGTCGGCCGCGCCGCGTCCGTACAGCTTGCCGTCACGTCGGGTCGGGGTGAAAGGATTCGAGGTCCACTGGTCGACCGGACCGGTCGGCACCACGTCGGTGTGTCCGGCAAATACCAGCAGCGGCCGGGTCGTCCCGCGCCGAGCCCACAGATTGGTCACACCGCCGGATTCGATGGTTTCGCTGGTGAAGCCCAGCGGTTCAAGCAGTTCGGTCAGACGCCGCTGGCAGCCGAGGTCGTTAGGGGTAACCGATTCGAGCGCAATCAGCTCTTCGGTCAGGGCAAGGGTTTTGCTCATTGTTCTATGTGTTGAATATCTCGCGGTACAGTGCGTCCGAAAAACCGACATGGGTATGTCCGGCATGTTGCAGCACAGGGCGCTTGATTACCGACGGCGTTTCCTGCATGAGCACTGCGGCGCTCGGCGCATCGATAATGCCGGCCTTGCGCTCGTCCGCCAGCCCGCGCCAGGTTGTGCCTTTGCGATTGACGAGCGTTTCCCAGGTCACGTCGCGCAGCCAGTCCTGAATCAGGCTTTCGTTGATTCCGGCCTTCTTGAAGTCGTGGAAGGTATAGGGAATGCCATTGGCGTCCAGCCAAGTGCGTGCCTTCTTGACGGTATCGCAGTTGGGAATGCCGTACAGTGTGGTGCTCATACATTGAGGGTGAATTCGGTAAAGGTCGGGCCATCGTCCTTCTTCGGTTCAGGCTCGGGCTCCTTCGGCTTGTTGTTGCTGCCAGCATTGTTCAGCAGCCAGTAGAGATTGCTGGCGGAATCCGCATTGGCCAGCCCTTCTTCGGTAGTGATCACCCCGTCCTTGATCAGTTGCAACAGCGCCTGCTCGAAAGTCTGAGAGCCCGGCGCCATGCTTTTCTCCAGTGCTTCCTTGAT
>JAEZHR010000224.1 GCA_023416415.1 Pseudomonadota bacterium | reverse complement strand
CGTCATAGGCGGCAACCGACGCGGTGTTGACGATCACCCCGCGCTCGCCGAATTCGTTCGCCTCGGTCTTGGCCATCGCATCGGCGGCCAGCCGTGACATGTTGAATGTACCGACCAGATTGATGTTGACGACGCGCTGGAACACCTCCAGCGGATGTGGCCCATCCTTGCCGACCGTCTTTACTGCAGGCGCGACGCCGGCGCAATTGATGAGGCCGCGCAACGTGCCCAGCGCCACGGCGGCATCGACCGCCGCCTTGCCATCCGCCTCGGACGTTACGTCGCACTTGACGAAGCGCCCGCCCAGCTCGGCCGCCAGCTTTTCGCCCGCTTCAACCTGAACGTCCGCGATCACGACCTTGCCACCGTTCTCGGAGAGCATACGCGCGCTGGCCGCTCCCAGCCCGGACGCGCCGCCGGTGACGATGAATACGCTGTTCTGAATCTGCATGGATTGCCTCTTTTCGTTATGGAAGGGGTTGGGACAGAACTTACGTTTACGTAAACGGCAATTGTAGCGAACTCCAATCGTCGGAAACAGAAAAGGCAGCCGAGGCTGCCTTTTCCTCGCCACCTTCGGACGGATCAGTGCCGTTCAGATGAAGGCGCTTCTGCCGGCAAAACAGGTGCAGCCGTCGCGACGACCTGCACGGCCGATGCATCAGCCGCTGCCGACATCGTGCCGACCGCGGGCAGCAGCGGCACGATCAGCAGTGCAACGATATTGATGATCTTGATCAGCGGGTTGACCGCCGGGCCAGCCGTGTCCTTGTAGGGGTCGCCCACGGTATCCCCGGTAACGGCAGCCTTGTGCGCTTCGGAGCCTTTTCCTCCGTAATTGCCATCTTCGATGTACTTCTTCGCGTTGTCCCAGGCGCCGCCCCCGGTACACATCGAGATCGCCACGAACAGGCCGGTGACGATGGTCCCCATCAGGAGCCCGCCGAGCGCGGCTGGTCCGAGCAGCAGGCCGACTGCGATCGGCACGATCACCGGTAGCAGCGACGGCACGATCATTTCCTTGATGGCAGCCGTAGTCAGCATGTCGACGGCACGCCCGTACTCGGGCTTGCCGGTGCCATCCATGATGCCTTTGATGTCGCGGAACTGGCGCCGCACTTCCTCGACGACCGCTCCGGCCGCACGCCCAACCGCTTCCATCGCCATGGCGCCGAACAGATAGGGAATCAGCCCGCCGAGGAACAGGCCGATGATGACCATGTGATCGGACAAATCGAAGGACAGATGCATGCCCCGCGCTTCCAGCGCATGCGTGTAATCGGCGAACAGCACCAGCGCCGCGAGCCCGGCCGATCCGATTGCATAGCCCTTGGTGACGGCCTTGGTGGTGTTGCCCACGGCGTCCAGTGGATCGGTGATGTCGCGCACGCTGTCCGGCAGTTCCGCCATCTCGGCAATGCCGCCCGCATTGTCGGTGATCGGCCCGTAGGCGTCGAGGGCAACGATGATGCCTGCCATCGAAAGCATGGCGGTGGCGGCGATGGCGATGCCATACAGGCCGGCAAGCATGTAGGACACGCCGATGGCCAGGCACACGAAGATGACCGGCCATGCCGTCGACTTCATCGACACTCCGAGGCCGGCAATGATGTTGGTGCCGTGGCCGGTGGTCGACGCCTGGGCAACGTGCTGTACCGGTTTGTAGTCGGTTCCGGTGTAGTACTCGGTAACCCACACCATCAGCCCGGTCAGTGCCAACCCCACTACGCAGGAAGCCCACAGGGCGGTGGCGCTGGCGGTGATGCCGGCGGAGACCTCGACCGGCTCGGGGAACAGCCAGGCGGCGACGAAGTAGAACGCGATCAAAGAAATGACGCCGGAGACGATCAGCCCTCGGTAAAGCGCGGGCATCACGTTGCGCATGCCGGGTTTGGCGCGAACGAAGCTCACGCCGATGATGGAGGCGATGATGGAAACACCGCCCAGCACCATCGGGAACAGCACTGCGGCGAGAGGCGCCCCGGTGACCATCAATGCGCCAAGCGTCATGGTGGCGATCAACGTCACCGCATAGGTCTCGAACAGATCGGCCGCCATGCCGGCGCAATCGCCGACATTGTCGCCGACGTTGTCGGCAATGACCGCAGGGTTGCGCGGATCATCTTCGGGAATGCCGGCCTCGACCTTGCCGACCAGGTCCGCGCCGACGTCGGCCCCCTTGGTGAAAATGCCGCCGCCAAGACGGGCAAAGATCGAGATCAGCGAGGAACCGAAGGCCAGGCCCAGCAGAGGCTTGAGGTCGCCAATGCTGGCCGTGGCGCCGCCGGTAAGGATCCAGTAGAACAGCGACACGCCGAGCAGGCCGAGCCCCACGACCAGCATGCCCGTGATGGCGCCGCCGCGAAAAGCCACGTCGAGCGCGGGACCAATGCCCTGAGTCGCGGCCTGGGCAGTACGAACATTGGCGCGCACCGAAACGTTCATGCCAATGAAGCCGCAGGCACCGGACAGAATTGCGCCGATCAGGAACCCGATTGCGGTCATCAAATCCAGGAACAGCCCGATCAGAACAGCGAGGATGATGCCGACGATGGAAATCGTCTTGTACTGCCGGGCGAGGTAGGCGCCGGCGCCCTGCTGAATGGCGGCGGCGATTTCCTGCATGCGGGCGTTGCCCGCGTCCTGCTTCAGAATCCAGCTGCGTGACACCAGCCCGTAGATGACGGCTGCCACGCCGCAGGCGACGGCGAACCACAAACCTGTTGCCATATCCACTCCTCCCTTTTTATGCACGACAAAGTTGAAACAACCATGACGTTCCGGAGGACGGCGGCGGCAGACGCCGGATGCGGTGTTTGCTGTCGTCGTCCTGCGATTGCCACGTACTGCAAAAACTTTCGGCTTAGGGTGATGCTGCTACAGCTTGTGGGCACGCATCCTGATCTGGAATGAAAAAAGCGGACCGCAGTCCGCCTTGATCAGGATTGAAGCGTCGCGATGGCGTTGTCCCGTACCGTCTCCACCGGTCCGACACCGGCTATCTTGCGGTACTTCGGGGCGCCGGCCTGGCCGGATTCTGCCCATCTGGTGTAATAGCCGACCAGCACTTCGGTTTGTTCGTGGTAGACCTGCAAGCGCTTGCGCACGGTTTCTTCCTTGTCGTCGTCGCGCTGGATCAGGTCTTCGCCGGTGACATCGTCCTTGCCCTCGGCCTTGGGCGGGTTGAACTTGACATGGTAGGTGCGCCCGGATGTCAGATGCACGCGGCGGCCGCTCATGCGTTCGATGATCTCCTCGTCGGGAACATCGATCTCGAGCACGTAATCGATGCTCACGCCCGCCTCCTTCATTGCGTCGGCCTGCGGAATCGTGCGCGGAAAGCCATCGAAGAGGTAGCCATTGGCGCAGTCCGGCTGCTTGAGCCGGTCCTTGACCAGGCCGATGATGATGTCGTCCGACACGAGGCCACCGGCATCCATCACCTTCTTTGCTTCGATGCCCAGCGGTGTGCCCGCCTTCACGGCGGCGCGCAGCATGTCGCCGGTCGATATCTGCGGGATGTTGAATTTTTCCTTGATGTACGTAGCTTGCGTGCCTTTGCCGGCACCGGGCGGACCCAAGAGGATGAGGCGCATGAGGTCTTCCTAGATGGTTTCAAATTCTTGCGACGGCACACGTGCAGGAGCAGCATGGCCGAAGTGGCATGTTTTATCACGCTCGGATTGCACGAAACTTACCACAATTCCGCCTTTCGACTGCAGCTCACTGGGTATCTTGCGCAGCAATTTGCGCAAATCGTGCCTGAACACGGGCCAGATCCTCCGGCGTGTCGACCCCTGCAGCGGGGGCACGGTCCGTCACATGAACGGCAATCGGATGACCGTGCCAGAGCACTCGCAGCTGCTCAAGCGCCTCGATCTGCTCCAGCGGAGAAACGGAAAGTCCAAGGTAGGCCTGTAGGAAGTGATTGCGGTAGGCATACAGACCGATGTGACGCAATGGCGCATACCCCGCCGGCAGCTGCTGCCGTCCGGCCGCGAAGGCATCGCGATGCCAGGGAATCGTGGCGCGCGAGAAGTACAGCGCCCGGCCGTGCTTGTCGAGCACGACCTTGACGACATTCGGATTGAAGACGTCCGCTGCATCGGCGATGGAGTGCGCCGCGGTTGCCATCGGCACTTCCTCGCCGATCAGGCCGGCCGTGGCGGCAATCAGTTCGGGTTCGATGAGCGGCTCATCCCCCTGCACGTTGACCACGACCGCATCCGGCGCCAGGCCGAGTGCAGCCGACACTTCTGCGATCCGGTCAGTTCCGGAGGGATGATCGCTGCGCGTCATGCGTGCTTCGATGCCATGGCGTGCGCAGGCAGCAAGAATATCGGGATGGTCGGTCGCGACCACGACACGTTCGGCACCAGATTGCGCGGCACGCTCGGCTACGCGCACGACCATCGGCCTGCCGCCGAGATCGGCGAGCGGCTTGTTGGGAAGGCGGGTCGAGGCGAGACGGGCTGGAATGATGACGGTGAAGGACATCGATGCGTAGCGGGGGAGAGGAGCGCCGGGACGGTGCGGGACCGCTCCGCGAATCAGGCTGCCGCTGACGCGCCGGGCGGCGGCGCGTTCAGGTCGCGCGCCTCGTCAGCCCACATGATGGGAATGCCGTCGCGAATCGGATAGGCCAGTTTGTCGGCTTTGCAGATCAGCTCCTGCGCCGGTTTGTCGTAGTTGAGCGGGCCCTTGCACAGCGGGCAGACCAGGATATCAAGCAGTCGGGAGTCCACGACATTTCTCCACAATTCGGTGCGCGAGCGCGCTGTCGATCTGGGCGCTCACGGGCACGACCCACAGGCGCGGATCGTTTCGGATGGATTCAATTTGCAGGCATTTTACTGCATCCTTCTCCGTGATCAGGATCACATCGGCATCCACGGAAACGAAGGGATCCTGCGCGTAGTCGTAGTGATCCGGCAAGGCGAGTTCGGCAACGAGCGACAGGCCCAAAGTGCGCAACATGTCGAAGAAGCGTTGCGGGTTGCCGATGCCGGCGGCAGCGGCTATGCGCCGGCGTCCGGCTGCAAGCGTGGTGAGGGGCTGGGTATCGTGACGATTCCCAAGACGCAATGCGTAGTGCCCACGTACCCGCATCGTGTACGCCGGCGATGCAGCGTCCTCGACGCCGTCCGGCAGGTTGAAAACGGTGAAGTCACGCCGGCGCGAAGCCGGCTCGCGCAGGGGGCCCGCAGGCAGCATCCAGCCATTGCCATTGCCGCGCCCATCGCCGACGACAATTTCGACGTCGCGCTCCAGCGCATAATGTTGCAAGCCGTCGTCCGCAACGATCAGGTTAACCTCGGGGAAGGCGGCAAGCAGCGCGTGCGGGGCGGCCACGCGACTGCGCCCGACCACGACCGGACAGCGCGCCTGGCGGGCGATCAGGAGCGGCTCGTCGCCGGCCTGCGCAGCGCTTGATTTGGGCGTGACGATCATGGTGTCGCGGCGGGTCGCGCCATAGCCGCGGGAAACGACACCGGGCACCATCCCGAGCGCGCGCAGCGCCTGCACCAGCCAGATCGTGAACGGGGTCTTGCCGGTACCGCCAACGAAAATATTGCCGACCACGACCACTGGCACCGGCAGGCGCGCGCTGCGCAGCACGCCGATGCGGTACAGCATGCGCCGCAGCATGACGAGCAGGAAGAACACCACGGCAACCGGCAGCAGCAGGCAGGCCAGCATGCCCCGGCGCTGCCAGGCACGCATCAGGCACGTTTCGAGGGTCGATGCTTGCGGTGTCGGCAAGGCTCAGTGCTTTCCGCTGGCCTGGGCGGCAAAGGTCACACGCTCCAGACCGGCCAGACGTGCCGCCTCCAGCACGTTGATCACCGCCTGATGGGCGGCAGCTGCATCGGCGTTGATGATGACAACCGGCGCCTGGCTTGACTGCCCACGCGCCGCGACGATGCTCGTCAGTTCTGCGGCCAGGGCGACCGGATCGCGGGCGGCAATCTGACTGTTGTCCACCGCGTACTGGCCGCGCGCATCGACGGCGACATTGATCTCGGCCGGTTGCTCGACCGCCTTCTCGGCGTCCGCGGTCGGCAGCGTGATCTGAAGCGCCGTGAACTTGCTGTACGTTGTGGTCACCATCAGGAAGATGAGGATCACCA
>JAEZHR010000129.1 GCA_023416415.1 Pseudomonadota bacterium | reverse complement strand
GTGCATCACCGCCTGCTCAGCCGCATATTCATGCGCTGCAAAGTCACGCCCAACGTGGTCGCGCTGGTCGACCAGGAGCCGTCGATGCTGGATCTGGTGAAGTCCGGAGTCGGGCTGTCCCTGCTGCGCGAGCCGATCGCCCTGCGCGAAGCGCATGCGCACGGCCTGGTCATCGCCGACGCGGTCAGTGTCAGCACCGAGCTCGGTTTCGTCTGTCTGGCTCGCCGCCGCAATGAACCCGCAATCGCTACGGTATTTTCAATGCTGCAAGAATTGTGGGCAGGATGATGTGGACAAGCCTGCGGAAAACAGTCGCAGGTTCTGGGGATAACCGCCTATTTTTCCCCAATCGCGGAATTCTGCAGATTTGATCCCCGCGCGATACAGGACTTGTCCGTCGCCTTATTCTGCCCACAAGTCCATGAAAGCAAAACGGATTTGGAAGTTATCCACAGAAGAACGGACGTTTACCACTACTACTATTCGTATACATCAACATCAATATAAAACCCGAAGCTCATCAGGCTTGGCGGGCCGCAATTGCGCCATTACCCTTGAGAAACCCTGACTTTTTCCGTTTCAAATGACCAAATCCGCAATGCGTCTGGGCCTGATCAGTGCCCTGCATCAGGAACAGGCCGGCCTGATCGATGCAATGACCGACATCACCGTGGAAACCCGCGCGATGCGCGACTACACGGCCGGAAAACTCTGGGATACCGAGGTGGTCTGCGTACTGGGGCGGGTCGGCAAGGTGGCAGCTGCGGCCACCGCCGCCACCCTGATCGAGCGCTTCGGCGTGACGCACATCCTGTTTACCGGTGTTGCCGGTGGTGCAAGCAGCCAAATGAAACCAGGCGATATCGTCGTCGCCGATGCCCTGGTTCAGCACGACATGGATGCCACGCCCTTGTTTCCACGCTATGAAGTACCGCTGCTCGGGCAGACGCGCTTTGCTTCCGACCGCACCTTGTCAGACGAATTGATGCGCGCCGCCGCGCACTTTCTGGAAAATGACCTGGAACACATGGTCGATAGTGCCGATCGAGAAACCTTTCGCCTTGCCGCACCGTGTCTGCATCGCGGTTTGGTTGGCAGCAGCGACGAATTCATCGATAGTGCCGCGCGCTTGCAGCAGCTGCGCACGGCCTTCCCGGATTTGCTGGCAGTGGAAATGGAAGGGGCCGCCGTGGCGCAGGTCTGTTTCGAATTCGGTGTGCCCTTCGGGGTGATCCGCACGATCTCGGACGGCGCCGACGAATCCGCGCCGCGCGACTTCATGCGATTCATCGACCGGGTCGCCGCACGCTACGCGCAGGGCGTGTTGCGGCACTTTCTGCAGCCTGGATAGGCGCGAATCACTCAATTCAGGCTGGTTGCATCGAGCAAGGGCAGGTGCCGACTGTCCTTGCAAACCAGCAGGCGTTGTTCGCTGCGAAACACCATCGCACGACCCGATTCGCCGGCCACGTCGGCAAAGGCCTCATTGCGCAGGCCGAGCATGGAGCCCAGCCGATGGCGTCCGGAAATCACGCGGAATCCATCGTGTTCGCGCGCCAGAACGATTTCGTCGTCCATGCAGCCCTCCGAAGAAAGAACCGAGGCAGGACGCGCTGCAAGTGCGACCGGCTTCGAATTGGGGCGAGCATTGGAGCGTATGGAACACCCTCTTGCTCGTGAAATGGCGTTACTTACTGATAGTAAATTTACACCTGACTTCTCGGTTGCAAACATGAAAAGTCGCCGTAAAGCATGGTTCTTGTTCCACATCAAATGGCAAAACCTTCGCCCAGGGCCAGCAAGCCGGGATTGCCGCCCGCCGCTGCCGTGTTGATGCATACGCTGCGCTCAACCACCAGCCGCCATAGCGGCACGGGCCGTTCATCTGCGCAGCCGATGGCCATCACCAGCGGCCGTGCCCGCTTGTCCGGCGCGGCCAGTCTTGGCAGCAATGCGGGGACCTGTCCGTCGTCGACGAGCGCCTGGTTGGCCAGGCCGAGATCCGGGCTGATCAGGATGCAGGAGTGCACGATGTCAGGCAGTCCGGCCGGAAGCAGATCGCGATTTTCCGGCAGCAGCATGATGCGGTTGCCGGTGGCGAGGCAGGCGGCAATCTGGTTGAGCAGGCAGGCCGAGTTCGAGGCCGCGCACAGGATCGTGCCGCGGGCTTTGAAATCCAGCGTGTTGCTCTCCCCGGTCGGACCGGGCAGGTGCAGCGTGGTGCCGAGCAGCGCGAAGCGCTGGTAGCCCTCGATCAGCCGAGCCAGGGCGGACATGCCGCGTGCGCCGGCAAAGGCCTGCAGCGCAGCCAGTGCCGGCCGCGACGCCGGCATGGCATCGGCCGGCATCGGGTTCGCTGCGTTGCGCTGTAGCCGCTTCAGGTACAGCGGACCGCCCGCCTTTGGCCCGGTGCCGGACAGCCCTTCCCCGCCAAACGGCTGCACGCCGACCACCGCGCCAATCATGTTGCGATTGACGTAGATGTTGCCGACGCGCGCACGGTGCGTGATGAACGCGATGCTGGTGTCGATGCGCGAGTGAATGCCCAGCGTCAGGCCGTAACCGCTCGCGTTGATGGCATCGACCAGCTGCGGCAATTGCGTGTGCCGATAGCGCAGCACGTGCAGCACCGGGCCGAAGACTTCATGCGTGAGCTGATCGATGGCACCGATTTCGATCAGGGTCGGCGCGACGAAGCTGCCATGTGTGCATTCGGACGGCAGGTCCAGGCAGAACACCGGGCAGCCGCGTGCGCGCATGGCGTCGATGTGCTCGCGCAGTCGACGGCGCGCATCCTCGTCGATCACCGGCCCGACATCGGTGCACAGCTGCAGCGGATTGCCGACACGCAGCTCCCGCATTGCCCCCTTAAGCATCGCGATCGTGCGCTCAGCGATGTGTTCCTGCAGACACAGCACACGCAGCGCGGAGCAGCGCTGCCCGGCGCTGTCGAAGGCCGAAACGAGTACGTCCTGCACCACCTGCTCGGTCAGCGCGGAGGAATCGACGATCATGGCATTCTGGCCGCCGGTTTCGGCGATCAGCGGGATCTCGCCGCGCTCCTCGCCCATTTCGCTCATTTCACGCTCTTTCAGCCGACGTGCCAGCAGCGTTGCATGAATATGCTGCGCGACCTCGTTCGAGCCGGTAAAGAGCACCCCGCGCACGCGCGCATCCCCGACCAGCGCCGCGCCGACCGCATCGCCGCTTCCCGGCAGGCATTGCAAGGCAGCGCGCGGGATGCCCGCCTCGTGCAGCAGTTCGACTGCGCGCTGAGCGATCAGCGGGGTTTGCTCGGCCGGTTTGGCCAGCACCACGTTTCCGGCGGCCAGTGCCCCCGCGATCTGGCCGACGAAGATGGCAAGCGGAAAATTCCACGGACTGATGCAAACGACCGGTCCGAGGGCTTGCGCGGGACCTTCCAGTCGCGCCTGGGCGGCGTAGTAGCGCAGGAAATCAACCGCTTCGCGCACCTCGGCGAGCGCATTGGGCAAGGATTTGCCGGCTTCTCGCACGGCCAGCACCATCAATTCGTTGCGTTCGCGTTCCAGCAGATCGGCGGCATGCTCGAGCAAGGCCGCTCGCTGCGCGACCGGTTGCGCGGCCCAGAGCGGGACCTCCACGCAGGCCGCAGCCAGCGCAGTGTCCACATCGGTTTCATCGGCATGCACGACCTGTCCGACCAGATCGCGTCGGTTGGCGGGGTTGGTGATATGCATTGCCGCGCCGGCGCGCGTCGGTGCGGCGAGCAGCGCATGCGCATGCCAGCGTCGCCCTGCGAGCGCGGAAAACGCCATTTCGAGTTCGCGCAGCTCGTCTTCGTCGTTCAGATCCAGTCCGCGTGCATTGCGCCGACCATTGCCCTGGTCTGCGCCGTACATCGCTTCCGGCAGCGCAATACCGGGGTGCGGGGTGGCCTCGCCCTGGCGCGCGAGGTCGAACGGGTCTGCAAGCAGACTTTCGAGTGCAAGGCTTTCGTCGACGACCCGGTTCACGAAGGAAGTGTTGGCGCCGTTTTCCAGCAGACGCCGCACGAGATAGGCCAGCAGCGTTTCATGCGTGCCGACCGGCGCGTAGATGCGGCAGGTCGCGGCTGAGTCGAGCCGCAGCATCTCGTCGTACAGTGCTTCGCCCATGCCGTGCAGGCATTGGAACTCCCACTCACGGATGCTCGCTTCGCGCGCCCAGGTGTGGATCGTGGCCACGGTGTGCGCGTTGTGAGTGGCGAACTGCGGATGGACCGCGTCGCCGGCGGCCAGCAACTGGCGCGCGCAGGCCAGATAGCACACGTCGGTATGGGCCTTGCGCGTGAAGACCGGGTAGGCGGGCAGACCATCGATCTGGGCGCACTTGATCTCGGTATCCCAGTAGGCACCCTTGACCAGGCGTAGCATGAAGCGATGACCGGTTTGACGGGCGAGATCGAGCAGGTAGTTGATCACGTCCGGGCAGCGCTTCTGATAGGCCTGCACGACGAAGCCGATGCCGTCGAATCCGGCCAGATCGGGATCGCGGGCAAGTGCTTCCAGCAGGTCCAGCGACAGCTCGAGCCGGCTGGCTTCTTCGGCGTCGATGCTGACCCCGATGCCTTGACGCCGTGCCAGCAGCAGCAGGGCTTTCAGGCGCGGAAGCAGTTCGACCATCACCCGTGCGCGCTGGGCGCGCAGGTAGCGCGGATGCAGGGCCGAGAGCTTGACCGAGATGCCGGGCCCGGCCAGCACGCCGTCCCCGGAACGGAACTGGCCGATGGCGCGAATCGCATGTTCGTAGGCCGCGAAGTAGCGCGTCGCATCGTCTTCCGTGAGCGCCGCTTCGCCCAGCATGTCGTAGGAATGACGATAACCGCGGCGTTCCCGGTTGCGGCTGTTGGCCAGCGCTTCCTCTATCGTGCGCCCGGCCACGAATTGCCGGCCCAGCCTGCGCATGGCCTGCCTCATGGCAAGGCGTACCGGCGTCATTGCCTTGCCCTGCCCGCCGCACGCGCTCGCCAGCCGGGACGCCAGCAGCAGGCCCAGCGCGGCCGCATTGACGGAGGGTGAAGGCGAAGCCGCGAACGCGCGTTGCCAGTTGCCCATGGAGAGCTTGTCAGCGATCAGCGCGTCAGCGCTGGCGGCATCCGGGATGCGCAACAAGGCCTCGGCCACAGACATCAGCGCCCTGCCCTCCGGACTCGACAAGGGATAGGCATGCATCAGTGCATCGACGCCGAAGGCGCGCAGCCGGTCCGACCGCACGGCTTGCACGAGACGTGCGGCCAGCGACCGCGCTTGCGACTGCGCGCCAGCCGAGGACGGCGCTTCGCGCAGCAGCGCGTGCACGGCACTTTGCTCGTCGCGCCGGGAGGCCGTGGCAATTGCCGCGCGCAAGGCAGTACGAGGCGCGCCGAGGTCCGCCTGCAGGGTGGCCGTTTCCACCATCTGCATGGGGTCTTCTGCAGGATCCACCGACGCGGCGGTGGGGGAATCTGTGGCGGGAGCGACCGATGGACTGGTGTGCGCGAAACCTGGCATGGCTGCAACACTCCGGGCGGGGGCGATGATTCGAGTGTAGGCGGCGCAGCGTGCTAAGGGAATGGCTGGAGCACCGCGCCTGCCCCCCAGACTAGCGCGTCTGGCGATACGTGCGCGGAGTTACGCCAAACCGGCGTTCGAAGGCACGCGACAACTGCGCCGGCGAAGCAAACCCTGTCTCCTGCACGATCTCCTTCAATGTCTTTCCGGCGTCGAGCAGTGCGCGCACGCGTTCCAGGCGCAGTGTTTCCACGAAGCGAGCCGGCGTCTCGCCCATGGCGGTCGTGAACTTGCGATGGAAGCTGCGCTCAGGCATCGACACGCGTGCCGCCAGCTGCGGCACGTCTAGCGGTTCTTGCAGATGGGCTTGCATCCATTTGATCAGGCGCGCAAACGGCCGCGTTGGCCTTTCGCCGCCTTCGAGCAGCGGACGAAACTGCGATTGATGACCCGGGCGCCGCGCATACAGCACCAGCTGCTGGGCGACGCGCTGCGCGATCGCAGTGCCCAGGTCGCGTTCGACCAGAGCAAGGCTCATGTCGATGCCGGTTGTCACGCCGGCCGAGGTCCAGATCGGACCGTCTTCCACGAACAAGGCTTCGCGATCCACTTCCACCTGCGTGAACTCGCACGCAAGCGGCGCGCACGACGCCCAGTGCGTGGCGGCACGGCGGCCATCGAGCAGACCCAGCTCGGCCAGCAGGAAAGCACCGGTGCACACGGATGCAATGCGCGTGGCATGGGGGCGCAGGCGGCTTATCCAGCGACGCAGCGCCGGCACGGCGGCGAGCGAACGCAAGCAGCTTTCGTCCCCACCGGCAACGAGCAGCATGTCGATGGACTGCGCCCGGACGCCCCGCAGCGAACGCGTGGGCAGCGCGATACCGGCGCTGCTGAGCACAGGCTTGCCGGCCAGCGACATCAGATCAACACGATAGAACTGCTGCGCGGAGGCGTCATTGGCAGCGGCGAAAACAGCAGCAGGACCGGCGGCGTCGAGGAGCTGGACGCCGTCAAAAACGAGAATTGCGATTCGATAGGACATTGGCAGAATTTAGCCGTTTTTGTCATTTTCCGCCAATTCTGATTTTTGAAGAGGAGAACATTTTCAGGCGTGACGGATCATGGTTTCGCTCGAAAGAATGCGTAATGAAATCCGAAGAAGCGGTTTTATTTTCCTGTCCTGACCCTGTCCCTGCAGGACGCGAAAATGCGAGCGCATTCCTGCGCCATGATCGCGTCTGAATCGCATGTCACGAATGGCGACGGACAGGTCAGTCATGAATCCGTCATGTGGGTGTCATCGGCCTGTCATATTCGCTGGTTATCCTGTGCGCGACCAAACAGGAATTCCGATGTACACCGAAAACTTCAAATGCGAATCCGTCCCCCGCATCCTCATCGTCGATGGCGAGGCCGCTATCGTCGACCTGCTCAAGTACACGGTAGAGAAGGCCGGATGGGATGCATCGGTGGCCAGCAGCGCCGCCGAAGCATGGAACCGCATTCGACGTACCGCGTACAGCGTGATCCTGCTCGACTGGATGCTGCCAGATCTTTCGGGATACGACCTGCTCTCGCGCATCAGGGAAAGCAGGCATGCAGCTCATGTGCCTGTCATCATGCTGACCGCGAAGGCGATGGAGGAAGACCGCGTCGCCGGTCTCGACAATGGCGCCGACGATTACCTCACCAAGCCCTTCTCGCCGCGTGAACTGACGGCGCGCATCAATGCCTTGCTGCGACGTGGGACACCGGCGGATGCGCCGCCACGTCTGCAGGCCGGCCAGATCGTGCTCGACCCGGCGAACGTGACGGTGCATGCTGGAGAAAAAAGACTGGACATGGGGAATGTCGAATTCAAGCTGCTCAAGTTCCTGATGGCGCACCAGGGGCGAGTGTTTTCCCGTGGCCAGTTGCTCGACAGGGTATGGGGGAATCACGCGATGATCGAGGAGCGTACGGTCGACGTGCATGTGCTTCGTCTGCGCAAGGCACTCAACGAGTATGGCTGCATGATCTGCACCGTGCGCGGCGAGGGTTACATGCTGTCGCTGAGCCACTAGGGCGCATGCACTGCACGCGACGTGCGGGTATGCTCCGGAATCAGCACCATCATGTTCCGCCATGCCCGACGTTCGCCCTTCACTGCCGCCTCGAGCGCCTACGCCACCCGAGCCGGGTGACTGCTGCAACAGCGGTTGCGCGCGCTGCGTTTATGTCGTGTACGAAGAAGAGCTGGAGACATACCGGGAAGCGCTGCGCCAATGGGAGGCCGATCGCAACGCGGCGACGGCGGTAAAGCGAGCGCGTTCGAAGTCCGGACGTTCAGGCAAGCGCTGAGTTGAATGCGCTTGCTCGCCGTGAAGTTGCACCCTTTGCAGGGCGGCCGCGCAAGGACACAGCAGGCCGCGTCACAAGCTAGACATCGCGCACCTGATGTGCGTCCCAGATCGCGTCAGCGTAGGCGTGCTGCAGGATGTAGTGCGCATCATCATCGGCGGCAACCTTGAAGTAGGAACAGGCATCGCCGGGCCAGCGATCAAGTATTTCACGCACCTGCCGCATGCCGTCTTCCCCGGAGAATGAAACCGGTTCCGGTTCGCCATAGGGCCCGATGGCCGTTTTCACGTCGACGCGCATGATCTGCTTTGTTCGCAACCGCCGGCTTTGGTTTCCTTCCTGCCGGCGATAAACATTGCAGTCCATCCGCTGGGCCGAGCGGGGGCCTGAAAGAGTGGGATGTGTGCGCGTGCGGTGCGCGAATGCGGTGACTGCGGCGCGGCGCTCGCAGCCCGCGTCGACCCGCGCGAATTTCAGCTGCCGGTTGGCAAGCCGGCGGGGGCTTTCTGCGGGAAAGGGAAGGCGATCATGGCGTCGACGCCGGGCAGCAGCGACGCCAGCAACGGATGTGCGGCGAGCGGGATCAGCGGCGACGCGGGCGCTGTCCGGTCGGGATCGGTCCGCGCTTTTCCAGGTGGCGGAAGGTAATGCGACCCTTGCCGAGATCATAGGGCGACAGTTCCAGCGAAACCTTGTCGCCGGCGATGATGCGGATATGGTTCTTGCGCATCTTGCCCGAAGTGTAGGCCACCAGTTCATGCCCATTTTCCAGTTCGACGCGGTAGCGTGAATCGGGCAGTACTTCGGCAACCTTGCCTTCCATTTCGAGTAGTTCTTCCTTGGCCATGTTTTTTCCAGTAAGAGTGCAGCGGCGCGCACAGGTGTGCGGCAACCGGCGTGCGGTTGTTGATCATGCGCGGCGGCCGGAATTGCCCGGAAGCATGGCGCACAGCGGATTGACAGACTGTTTTGCTCGCGGATGACGGCTGTGCGAACCGGGAGCGTGATGGCATGCCGCGAAAGCATCCACGGCATCCCTTGAACAAGCCAGGCGCCGATGGAGTCAGGGGCCGCCTGGGGCGAGTGCGCGTCGGCAATCAGGCCACGCGTACCGGCAAATGAGGGAAACAGGTGCCGGCGGGAAACCGCCATTGTACTCCATCACGATAGGGCAGGGATGTGCGACCGCAAGAGCCGGACTTCCGTCAGCGGGAACTCTGGCCAGCCATCTTGCACGCATTCCGTTAGATTTGAGCCTTCCCGACTGAAAACGTTCCCATGGATAACCCGGATATTCAAGCCGTCCAGCCTTGCGCGCGCTTTGGCCGCCGCTTCTGGCCGATCCTCACGCTCGGCCTTGTCGGCGTGGCCAGCCTGCCGTTGACCCTGCTACCCCTACTGCGCAGCGGTCAGGCGCTCAAGGTGATGCCCGAGCTGCCGCTTGCCGTCCTCACAGCACTGATGCTGATTCAGCCCATGCTGTTGCTGCTGGTTGCAGCAGCGCTGGGGGCGGGACTCGCGCACCGGGTCGGTCTCTATGCCCTGCTGGCGAGTCAGGTGCGCGGATCACGTCTGTCCCTGCTATGTCAGTCCGCACCGTTGGCCATCGGCCTCGGCTTGCTGTTGGCCGTGCTAACGGCGCTGATCGACCGCGCGTTCCAGCCCTGGCTATCGGCCGCATGGGTCCAGGCCGCGTCCGATGCCGGAGGCGATCCGTGGATTTCGTTGCTGGTGGGCGTGCTGTACGGCGGCATCTTCGAGGAGATCCTGATGCGCTGGGGCTTGATGAGCCTGTTTGCATGGGCCGGATGGCGGATGTTCGCACGCAATGCCGATCGGCCGGGAAGACTGCTCATGTGGATCGCCATCGTGCTCGCGGCCTTGCTGTTCGGCATCGGTCACTTGCCGGCCGCGGCCGCCATGGCCCCGCTTGATGCGCCGCTGGTGCTGCGTACCGTCATGCTCAATGCACTGGGCGGACTGCTGTTCGGCTGGCTGTTCTGGCGCCGGCATCTGGAGGCGGCGATGCTGGGACATGCGAGCACGCATGCAGGCTTTGCCCTCATGCGTGCGCTCGGCTGGATGTAAGGCCGGCTCAGAACAGATCGAGCTGCCCTGACGCTTTCACATGCGCCGTCATCGGTCGCTGAAAGCGCGAGGTGTCCAGCTGCACGAAATCGCCGACGCGCGCGCTCAGTCCCAGCCGCTGCATCGCCTTTCCGAAACGCTGCCGAATCAGGTCTGCCCACACGCCTTCGCCGCGCATGCGCGTGCCGAAGCCGGCGTCATAGTCCTTGCCGCCGCGCATGTCGCGCACGCGGTTCATCACCCGTTGCGCACGCTCCGGGAAGTGCGCTTCCAGCCACTGCCGGAACAGCGGGTTCACTTCCCACGGCAGACGCAGCACGATGTAGCTGGCACTGCGCGCGCCGGCTTCCACCGCCGCCTCCAGCACGCGTTCCAGGTCCGGTTCGGTGACGAAGGGGATGACCGGTGCGATCGAGACGCCAACCGGAATGCCTGCCTCGGCCAGGGTGCGTATCGTGCGCAGGCGGCGCGCCGGAGCGGTTGCGCGCGGCTCCAGCGTGCGCGCGATCGCCGGGTCGAGCGTGGTGATGGTGACGGCGGCAGCCGCAAGGCGCTTCGCAGCCATCGGCGCCAGCAGATCGATGTCGCGCTCGATCAACGAGGACTTGGTGATCAGTGCCACCGGATGTTCGCATTCGTGCAGCACTTCGAGTACGCGCCGTGTCAGACGCAACTCGCGTTCGCAGGGCTGGTAGGCGTCGGTGTTGACGCCGAGCGCAATCGGCTCTGGCACGTAGGACGGACGCGCCAGCTCGCGCACAAGCAATTCCGGCGCGTTGACCTTGGCGAAGATGCGGCTCTCGAAATCCAGTCCGGGCGACAGGCCCAGATAGCTGTGGCTGGGGCGGGCGAAGCAGTAGACGCAGCCATGCTCGCAGCCGCGATAGGGATTGAGCGAGACGTCGAACGGAATGTCGGGCGAGGCGTTGCGGGTCAGAATGCTTTTCGCCTGCTCTTCGCTTACCTGTGTCTTCCAGGCCGGGACCGGTGCGTCGGGGTCGGCGCTCCAGCCATCGTCGAACCACTCGCGTTGCTGCAGTTCGTAGCGGCCTTGCAGGTTGGACACGGCCCCGCGGCCCTTGCGCGCTGCCAGCGGCGGCTGTTCCGGAATGCCGCTATCGGGGTTCGGCTTGGACATGCATTTAGCTGTATATAAAAACAGTAGTGTAGGCGTGCGCACAGCCCATCGCAAGGGCTGTGCTCGACAAGACGCGGCGGCGGCGGCCGTGTTTGCGATAATGCGCGGCCCATGTCCGCACCGCCCGTCCCTCGCCCTTCCTGCTCCGTCTGCCTGCGACCAAAGCGCGCCTGCATCTGTCGCTGGGTGACACCGGTTGCGCACCAGGCCGAGGTATTG
>JAEZHR010000005.1 GCA_023416415.1 Pseudomonadota bacterium | reverse complement strand
ACTGGAGCGCGCCTTCGGCCTGCCCTTCTACGATGTCGCGCGCGGCGGCGACCCGCTGCTGTGGCAGCATCTGTTCTGGCTGTTCGGCCACCCGGAGGTCTACATCATCTTTCTCCCGGCAGCCGGTCTGGTCAGCACCATTCTGCCGACCTTCGCGCGCACGCCGCTGGCCGGCTACCACTGGGTCGTGATCGCGCTGATCGCGACCGGCTTCATCAGCTTCGGCCTGTGGGTACATCACATGTTCGCCACCGGCATTCCGCTGCTGTCGCTGGCCTTTTTCTCGGCCGCCAGCATGGCAGTGGCCATTCCCACCGGCATCCAGGTCTTCGCCTGGCTGGCCACGCTGTGGAGCGGCAAGCCCGAGCTGCGCGTGCCACTGCTTTATCTGCTCGGCTTTCTCTTCATCTTCGTGCTCGGCGGCCTGACCGGCGTGATGGTCGCGCTGGTGCCGTTTGACTGGCAGGTACACGACACGCACTTCGTGGTTGCCCATCTGCACTATGTGCTTTTCGGCGGGATGGTGTTTCCGCTGTTTGCGGCCTTCTACTACTGGCTGCCGCTGTTCTCGGGACGCCTGCCGTCCGAGCGCCTGTCGCGGCTGACCTTCTGGATGATCTTTCTCGGCTTCAACCTGACCTTCCTGCCGATGCACGTCACCGGCCTGGTCGGCATGCCGCGCCGTGCTCACACCTACCTGCCGCACGCAGGGTGGGAGATGCTGAATCTGGTCTCGACGGTCGGCGGCTTCCTGTCGGCCGTGGGCGTCGGCATGTTCATGCTCGACTTCCTGCTGCACTTCCTGCACGGTCGGCGCGCGCCGCAGAATCCGTGGCAGGCCGGCACGCTGGAATGGGCGCTGCGGGTTCCGGTGCCGCCCTACAACTTCGTATCCATTCCCCAGGTCCGCTCGCGCGAGCCGCTGTGGGAAGAGCCGGACCTCGCCCGTCAGATCAGCACAGGCCAGGGCTATCTGGGCCACGCCGAGGTCAAACGCCGCGAAACCCTGATGACCAGTGCCTTGCATGCCCGTCCGGAGGCCGTGATCATCCTGCCCGGCAACACCTGGACGCCTTTCGTAGCCGCCGTGTTCACCGGCCTGTTCTTCGTCGGGCTGCTGGCCAAGTTCTACTGGCTTGCGGCAGTCGGCGCCGTGCTCGCCGTGGGCACGCTGTTCGTCTGGGCCTGGCAGGGCACGGCCGACGGCGCGCCGGATGCGATACCGGCAAACGCCGGAACCACGCTGGCGATGCACGCGACGCTGCTGCGTTCACCCGGCTGGTGGGGCACGCTGATCGCGCTGCTGGCCGATGCAGCGCTGTTCTCCTCGCTGATCTTTGCCTGGTTCTTCCTGTGGACCGTCTCGCCGGATTGGCCGCCGGCAAGGCAGCACGAGATCGCCCCCTTGCTGCCAGCCCTCGCCTTTGCCGTCCTGATCGCCGGCAGCGCCGCGATGGAATGGGCCGAGCGCGGAAACCACTGCGGCTCGCTCAGGCGCCTGCAGGCGGGCGCCCTGCTGGCCGCGCTCGCCGGCCTCGGATTCGTGCTGCTGCAAGTCACGGCACTGCTCGACAGCGGCATCGCGGCCAGGGCCCATGCCTACGGCGCACTGGTCTACACGATCAGCGGCGTGCAGATCGTGCATGTGGCAGCGGGGGTGCTGATGGCGCTGTTTCTGGTCCTGCGGGCGCGCGCAGGACGCCTGGGGCCGCTGCGCCTGAGCGAGCCCGCGGTGGTCAGGCAGTTCTGGCACTACACGGTGCTGCAGTGGGCACTCGGCTATGCAAGCATCCACCTGTTTCCGCTGCTGGCGTGAGCGACGAAGGCCTCAGTGCCGTTCGAGCATCCGGTCGAAGCGCTGCAGCATGCCCTTGCGGTTCTTGTGCGTGGCCTCGTAGTCGCGCAGCTTGCGGATGTCGGAGGCCTTCATGCCCTCCAGCCGGCTGCCGACCTCGGCAATCGTCATTCCCTGATAGTCCCGGATCGGCAGCTTGCGATCGGGCGAACGGCCCTGTGCGTCCTTCCGCTTCTCGTCGCGCGTCTCGCCGTACTGCTTGCGTTGCTTGTTCACGATGCGCGCGGCCACTTCTTCCTCGCGCCCGGCGTAACGGCGCTCCTTTTTGAAGCGCTGCTCGAGTGACTGGTACTCGCGTTCGCGCTTCGGACTGGCTCCGGCTGGCATGGTCGTCTCCTTTCAAAGCAGTGTGTGCGTGTGAGCGAGGCAGCCGCCCGGTGGTTCCCGGCTGTGGCTGACGATGGTGCGAATCATGCTTGCGGCGTTGGGGATGAAGCTCTTCGCCAGCGATCATCTCCTCAGCATGTCCGCCGCACCGATCATCTGGAGCGGCCATTTTGTCGTCTGCTATGTCGTGATTGCGCTGGCCTGTGCGCTTGGCTGGACCGATGCGCGCGTCCTGGGCCTGGCGGTGGCGCCCGCGACGGTGCTGCTCGCCACCTTGGCCGCGCTGCCCCTGCTGGGGATGTCTGCCGCGCACAACATGAAGAAGATCCGGCGCGTCCGGACCTCGCCCTCGGAAGCCGCAGAAGTCAGCGGCTTCGTGGCAACGGCGGCTCTGCTGCTGTGCCTGCTCTCGGGCGTGGCGATCATGTGGGTTGCCACGCCGGCGATCATCCTGCCGGCCTGCACACCGTGAACAGCACGGCTCCCCATGGCCGCTTGCGCCAAAGCAGGGCCGCGCACCGATTTGATTCCTTTCCTGCACCATCCCGGTGAAAAAAATGCCGGAATGCCCCGTTTTTCCGGGCACGTGGATTGCAATCAATGACGACGTGCAATCACGACCCGCCCATCATGACGGCCGCACTCTCCGCCCAATCCGACATTGCGCCGTGGCGCGACAAGCTGACCCTGCTGCTGGATTCCACCGGCGAGGGCATGTTCGGCATCGACCTTGCCGGCTGCTGCACCTTCATCAACCGGGCCGGCGCCGCCATGCTCGGCTACGCCCCGTGCGAGCTCCTCGGGCGCAACATGCATCATGTCATCCATCACTCGCACGCCGACGGAAGCGACTACGCCGAAGAGCAATGTCCGATCTTCCTCGCCTTTCGCACCGGCCAGCCCTGCCGCATCGACAAGGAAGTGTTCTGGCGCGCGGATGGCACCTCCTTCG
>JAEZHR010000074.1 GCA_023416415.1 Pseudomonadota bacterium | reverse complement strand
TGTCCGCCCCCGGCACCTTCGGTATGGAAGGTGTGGATGGTGCGCCCCTTGAAGGCGGCCAGTGTGTTTTCGAGGAATCCGCCTTCGTTCAAGGTATCGGTGTGGATGGCGACCTGGATATCCATGCGATCGGCCACCGACAGACAGTTGTCGATCGCCGCCGGTGTCGTGCCCCAGTCTTCGTGCAGCTTCAGACCGATCGCGCCGGCCCGGATCTGTTCTTCCAGCGGCAGTGGCAGGCTGACGTTTCCCTTGCCGAGGAAGCCGAGGTTCATCGGGAAGGCGTCCGCCGCGCTGAGCATCGAATGGATGTGCCAGGGGCCGGGCGTGCAGGTGGTGGCGGCGGTGCCGACCGCCGGTCCGGTGCCGCCGCCCAGCATCGTCGTCACGCCGCTCATCAGCGCTTCCTCGATCTGTTGCGGGCAGATGAAATGGATGTGCGAATCGATGCCACCCGCAGTGACGATCATGCCTTCGCCGGCAATGATCTCGGTTGCGCCGCCGATGGCCATCGTCACGCCAGGCTGAATGTCCGGATTGCCGGCCTTGCCGATGGCGGCGATGCGTCCGGACTTGATGCCGATGTCGGCCTTGACGATGCCCCAGTGGTCAAGGATCAGCGCGTTCGTGATGACGGTATCCATCACGTCCTTGTGCGGCAGCTGCGACTGGCCCATGCCGTCGCGGATCACCTTGCCGCCGCCGAACTTCACTTCCTCCCCGTAGATCGTGCAGTCCTTCTCGACCTCGATGAAGAGATCGGTGTCGGCAAGACGCACGCGATCGCCGACGGTGGGACCGTACATTTCGGCATAGGCCTGGCGCGAAATCCTGCTCATTTCACCTCCTTGGACAATGCGCCCATCACCTTGGCGTTGAATCCGTAGATCGTCTTGTTGCCTGCCACTTCCACCAGCTCGACCGTGCGTTCCTGGCCCGGCTCGAAGCGAACGGCGGTTCCTGCGGCGATGTTCAAGCGCATGCCGTACGCCGTTTCACGGTCGAACACGAGCGCACCGTTGACTTCATAGAAGTGGAAATGCGAGCCGACCTGTATCGGGCGGTCACCGCTGTTGGCGACCTTCAGCCTCGCTGTCCGGCGGCCGGCATTGAGCTCGATGTCGCCGGGTTCGATCAGCATTTGTCCGGGGATCATGGGGTCTCCAAAAAGGAAAGCCAAAAAGGACTGGTTCCATGCAGCTGCACCGTATCGCTTCCGAAAAGGCACAAGCGCGGAGATGCCGCGTCAATCGCCATCGAGGCATTCCAGGCTCTCTGCCAGCGCGAGGACGCTACGCAATATGCAGCCTGCGACATGGATCAGGGAATCGGGTGATGAACGGTCACCAGCTTGGTGCCGTCCGGGAAGGTCGCCTCGACCTGGATTTCGGGAATCATCTCGGGCACGCCTTCCATCACATCGGCGCGCGCGAGAATCTGCGTGCCTTCCGACATCAGCTCTGCGACGCTCTTGCCATCGCGCGCGCCTTCCATGATCGCCGCCGTGATCAGCGCCACCGCTTCCGGATAGTTCAGCTTCAATCCGCGCGCCTTGCGGCGTTCCGCCAGCAGGGCCGCGGTGAAGATCAGGAGTTTGTCTTTTTCTCTTGGCGTGAGCTCCATCTTTTTCTCCAGCTCAGGTGTTCCAGATTCTCGGCACGACCGCCTCGCGCCCGGCGAAGGCAGGACGCAGATGCCGCCATACCAGGGCCATCACGGCCCTGGCCTGTTCGCTCGAGTGGCCAAGGTAACGCGCAGCCACCACCGACTTCAGTTGTGTGACGCCGAAGGCGATGTCGCCGAATGCCGCCGCTTCCTCGCGCAGACTCGCAATCATTGCCGCGGGCACGCTTTTCCCGGCCGCGAGGAAGGTCGCGCAAACCGTGTTCCCGGCCAGGCCCAGCGGGCTGCCCATAGAAGTGCTGCCCGCCGCCAGCCTTCCCTGCTCGAACCAGATCAGCCGGTCCTCGCTGCGTATCGTTGTGCGCTGCGCGAGTACGCCGTTGCGGAAGACTTCGCCCGAGGCGGTACGGCCGAAACAGAGGATTTCGCTGCCGAGGTAGCTCGCCCCGCTGCCCAGCGTGACTTCCGTTTCGAGCTGCACGTCAGCGGCGTTGAACACAATCGTCTCCTGCGGCAGCCATTCCAGGCTCGCACCGTCTTCGATTTCGATCTTCACTTCCTGGCGCGCCCGCCGGCCATTGGCCTTGTACCACTTGCCCGCGCCGGGCGTCGTGACCAGGGCCGCGCTTCCCGCGCCTGCGCGCAGGGTCAGCCGCAGTTCGTCGCCCCCCGCCACGCCGCCGGGCGGGTGCACGACGATGGCATGGCAGATGCGCTCGCCTTCCGGGTACAGCGGCTTCTGCACGCGCAACGGTCCGCTGTGCCGGCGCTCGACTAGGCGCGTCGTCCCGTCTTCATCGGCAAAGCCGAGCGCGAGCCGCGCCTGCCAGCCCTGCGACGCAGGGACGGACACGGACGGGCCGGCGTCGACAACCCGCATTCCCTATACCGCCAGGTGCTTCTTGATTTCCTCGCCGCCCATCTCTGCCTGCGTGCCGGAAGCCACCACTTCTCCGCGCGAGAGCACGATGAAATCGTCCGCCAGTTCGTGTGCGAAATCAAAATACTGCTCGCACAACAGGATGCCCATGTCGCCGCGCTCGCGCAGCATGCGGATGACGCGGCCGATATCCTTGATGATCGAGGGCTGGATGCCTTCGGTCGGCTCGTCGAGGATGATCAGCTTGGGATCGGCCAGCAGCGCGCGGCCGATGGCCAGTTGCTGCTGCTGCCCGCCCGAAAGGTCGCCGCCGCGCCGGTTCCGCATTTCCTTGAGCACCGGGAACAGCTCGAAGATTTCGTCACGGATCTTGCCTGCCCTGCGCGCCGGCTTGGTCGCCATGCCCATCAGCAGGTTTTCCTCGACCGTCAGGCGCGCAAAAATTTCCCGCCCCTGCGGCACGTAGGCAATGCCTCGCTGCGCACGCTCATGCGGCTTGAGCCTCGTGATGTCGCTGCCTTCGAAGCGCACGCTTCCTTTTGCGACCGGCAGCACGCCCATCAGGCATTTCAGCAAGGTCGTCTTGCCCACGCCGTTGCGACCGAGCAGGGCCATGCACTTGCCCTTTTCCACGTTCAGCGAAACGCCGCGCAGCGTGTGCGCCGCACCGTAATACTGGTTCAGTTGCTTGACGTTCAGCATGCTCAGCGCCCCAGATAAACTTCGATCACCCGCTCGTCC
>JAEZHR010000068.1 GCA_023416415.1 Pseudomonadota bacterium | reverse complement strand
TCCCATCGCTGCTCCTTGAACTGTCTGCCCACCTGCGATTCAGATAAGCATTGGCGACGATAGTTCGGCCGCTTGGTGTTGCGGCAGCCAGAACCATCGGTGCGCTGACTTTATCCAATCGTCTCAGGAGGCCGACATGAATCAGACACAGCGTGGCGGGCAGCGAACGATGACAGCGGGCAAGCCAAGCAGCGACGCCGCAGGCACTCCCGTGTCCGATGCAGTACCACCGGGCAATACCGCCGCTCACGAAGAGGCGGTGGGACGTGTGCCGCCGGAGGAAAACCGCAAGCATCCATCGGATCCGCTCAAGCCGGGAGACGAGGACGAATACGGTACGCGCCTGGAAAAGGTGCTGAGCAAGATCGAGCCGCCGGGACGGGAGGTACCGGACCATGACATCACCGACCCGGGGAGCATGACGCCTGACGCGCCGCCCGTGGACAACCGATCGTAGGAGAAGGCATGACCAGCAAGTCGCATGTCGATGCATATGCAGAGGAGGCCACCCGGCGATTCGAGGAGTGGGTGGACTGGACGATCACGCACTGGCCACACACCGGACAGCCTCTGATGGATTCGGATTTCGCAGCAGCGCGGCGCGAACTCAGTGTAATCCTCGGTCCGCGCCTGGGTGAGGCGCCGCAGGAACCGCGGCCGGCCGACCAGGTGCCTGATCCGCCGGGACTTGCGCCCGAAAAGGATCGCCAGTTCCGCGACATGAATCCCATGCCCTGGCCATAAGCGAGGCTGGTTCGATGCGCGTGCACTCGATTCAGGAATTTGCGCGCGCTCAAGAAACCAGCGGATCAGGCGGACGTGAGGAAGTCTTCGGCGGCTTCCCCGGTCTATCTTGAGCCCAGTTCACTTTTCGAGAGAGGTCGACATGTTCAAGAAGATCAAGAAGTTGCTCGTCTACGCTGTCGCCAGCGTCATGACCCTCACATCATTCATTCAGCCGGCCGCAGCCGCCATGATCGGTACCGATCAGATGATGGCAGCGCAGGCACGCAGTGCGCACCATGCGAAGATTGCCGACGCGCTGGGGCGCCCTGAAGTGCTGGCCGGCCTTGAACAATACGGGGTGAGCTGGGCCGATGCGGAAGCGCGTGTGGCGGCACTGACCGATGCCGAGGCGGCCGAACTTGCCGGCAGGATTGACGCACTGCCCGCCGGTGGCGATGCACTTTCCATTCTCGGCGCCATCGTGCTGATCCTGATCATTACCGATCTGATCGGCGTTACCCATGTCTTCCCGTTCATTCGTCCGATTATGAGTTCCGGCGACAGCGGCGATCGCAATCGCAATTGAGCTGGGCGTCCGCGCGCATGCGCAGGGGTAACTTCGACCGCTCCCGGCACACCTGGTTGCCGGGAGTTTTCCTTTTGCTTGTCGCACTGCTTATTTCCGGCTGTGCGACCCAGACACGCAACCTCCTGCATGCAGCGCCGGAGAATCTTCCGCGCCGCGCAGAACTGAAGGACACGCCATTCTTTCCACAGGAGCGCTATCAATGCGGGCCGGCCGCGCTGGCCACGGTGCTGCAGGTTGCGGGGCGGCAGGTGACGCCTGAAGCACTGGTGTCACAGGTATACGTGCCCGAGCGCCAGGGCAGCCTGCCGCCCGAGATGCTGGCGGCGGGGCGTCGCAACGGCGCGCTCAGCATGCCTCTCGCACCACGGCTCGATGTCTTGCTGCACGAAGTCGCCGCAGGCACGCCGGTAGTGGTATTGCAGAACCTGAGCCTGAGTGCCTTCCCGCTCTGGCATTACGCGGTGGTGATCGGCTACGACCTTGATGCCGGCGACATCGTGTTGCGTTCCGGCACTGTTCGGCGCCAGGTGATGCGGCTTTCCACCTTCGAGCGAACCTGGGCACGCAGCAAGTATTGGGCAATGGTGGCGCTGCCCCCGG
Source organism: Pseudomonadota bacterium (assembly GCA_023416415.1). Taxonomy (GTDB): domain Bacteria; phylum Pseudomonadota; class Gammaproteobacteria; order Burkholderiales; family Burkholderiaceae_D; genus Noviherbaspirillum. The sequence continues at coordinate 5,973 of JAEZHR010000068.1, read as the reverse complement.
GCAGGATGCCGCTGAACGCAAGCGAGCCAAGCGTGGTGCCGGCAGTTGTTGCATTGGAAAAATCCGTGAATCCGGAGCAGGCAATGGCGGCCTATCGGGCAGCACTCAAACGCTGGCCGGACAATCCTGTGTTGCAGTTCGGGTTCGGCAACAGCGCATATGCCGCCGGCGATCTGCCTGCGGCGGCCGCCGCCTTTCGGGCTGCCGCCAAGGGGCATTCCGACAGCGCGCCTGCCTTCAACAACCTTGCGACCGTGCTGGCCGAAATGGGCGATCTTGACGGCGCGCGCGAAGCCGCGCAGCGCGCGGTCGCACTTGGTGGGCCCTGGACCGAGACATCGCAGGCCACGCTGGCCCGCGTGCAGCAAATGTCCAACCGGCCCAGGCAAGACAGTGCTGAGGCAAATCAAGACCAGGCCATGCTTCCCGACGCCGAGGCGTCTCGGGCACCATAGGTACCTCATTTCTGCGCATCAGAGATATCTCGACGCGGAACCCCTTCCGCACCTTCGTCGATGACGACAGCTTCGGGGCCGGACTGCTGGCGGCGGCAATATCACCTATGTCGACAAGGTGCATGATCACATGACAGATTTCATCAAGGGCGTGGCCCCACGCCGGCCCGCCTGACGCAATTCAAGCCGTCGGCCTTGCGCTTTACTCTCTTGCAGCAATCGTGATGCGGGCTGATCTCTTCTGATCCTGCCCGCAGCCTGCCCCGCAGGCCGAGGAAAATTTTTCCCCGAACCAAACTTTCCGCACGGAAGCCTGTCTCTAGGCAGTCCTATTCATTTCGGCGGAAAAGTGATTGATCTGAAAGCGGCAGGCCAGGCATGCCTGCACTCCCTGGCCCTTGCATGCCTCGCCGCCGTCCTCAGTGCCTGCGGCGGTGGCGCACACACGGACGGCAAGGGAACCAGCCTGCACAGTGGGCCGGCTGCCCTCTCGGGCGAGCAAGAGCTTCGCATTTCCGAAGTGGCAACCCACTACTACAGTGACGACGTCGCGTGGTTCGAGCTTTACAATCCGTCCAGCCAACCCATTGCGCTGCAGGATTACACGCTGCGCAGCAGCCATCTCGACCTCGACAGCAATGTTGCATCGTTAGTGCCCGCAGACTTCGCGCTGCCCGAGGTGACAGTCCCTGCGCGCGGTTATCTTGTCGTTGCCGGCAGGGTGTTCGAGACCTTGAAAGACAACAGCCAGATGGTCTACGTGCGAAGCGGTCGACGCATCCCTTACTGGAATGGACATGGTTCGATCGAACTCTTGCGTACCGGTGCGACGGTGGACTTCGTGCGCTTCGGCAGTGCATCGGCGCAGCCATCCACCAGCGATGCCTGGCGCGGCAGCCCGATAACGACGCTGCCGTCGGGGCCGAATGAACACGGACGCGCGATCGTCCGTCTGCATGCCCTGGGCATGCGCGACACCGACAGTTCAGCCGACTGGTCGCTGGTCAATTTTGCTACCCCCGCCGGCCCGAACGACGTCGCGCCCGACGTTATCGACTCCGACGCCGACGGCATCCCCGACAGTGCCGAGCAGCCGGGCGGCACCTATGCCGGGATGGATCTCTACGCAATGGGCGCGCGCGCAGGACGGCGCGACATCTTCGTCGAGATCGATTTCATGCAAGGCGAAGACCCGGCCCTGCAACCGCGCGAGGAAGCCTTGCTCAAGGTGAAGGAAGCCTTTGCCCGGCGCGGCATCGGCCTGCACCTGGATGCAGGCGCAAGCCATTCATCTGTTCTCGATCCTGATCGCTTCAACCTCGGTGGCGGCAACCCCGTTGCGTTCGCCAAGTGTGTCGAGCTTGATACGGATGGCAATGGTGCCGTTGCCGGATGCACGTCGTTCTACGATATCAAGCGCAGCCACTTCGACGTGCGCCGCAATCTGGTCTTCCACTATGCCTTGTTCGCTCACTCGCTCAAGCCCGACGGCTCTTCCGGCTCCTCGGGTGTGGCAGAACTCAAGGGCAACGACCTGATCGTCTCGCTTGGCGGGTACGGCCTCTCGGCCACGCCCGGCAGGAACCTGAACATGCTGATCAACCTGCAGGCCGGCACCCTGATGCATGAGCTTGGCCACAATCTCGGCCTGCGTCACGGTGGTAACGAAGATCTCAACTACAAGCCGAACCATCTGAGCGTGATGAACTACATGTACCAGTTCGCCGGCCTGTCACGCACGCCTGATTCGATCCATGCGGCCGAGCGCTACTACCTCGCTGCCGGCATCCGGAACACGAGCCTGTGCAATCTTGCAGAAAACTCGCCGTGCGGCGAAGATTTCCGCATCGATTATTCGGATGGGCGCGGTTCGCCATTGGACGAGAACGTGCTGATCGAATCCGCCAACATTGGGCATGGCAGTGTGGCTGGCGCCTATGCCGATTGGGACAACAACCGGATGCAGACAGGCAGTGCACTCGCCATCAATCTCAATCCCCAGTTCGACAACCGGCTCAGCCTGTTGCGAGACTTCAATGAATGGGGCAACCTGCACCTGCCGTTTGCGCGCGGGCGCAGCGGCAACAACTTCGGAAGCGTGCGACTGTTCAGCCAGGACAGCGCGGTACGCAGCAACCCGATGAATCATCGCGCCATGCAGCGCATTGAAGAGGAAGCCCTCCCGTCCGCCTTGCAGGAGACATTGCGCGAGATGCGGGTAGAGAGGCACGGACGACACCAACATGAAAAACAGTGACAAGCGGACATGGTTGCTGGCGATTTCGCTTGTTGGAGCGACATGGCCAGCTGCTGCAATGCAGATCAGTGGCCTGTCGGCAATGGAGCCGCTTGTGCTGGAGGCCGTACAGCCGTTCGTGCAGGGCGGTCGCCTGCACATTGCGGAAGGACGGGGTGATCGGATCGAAATCGCGCCCTGGCCGGATTATCTGCCGCAGCAGTTCGGGTCGCAGGCGGTTACGGCCGCCCGCAGCCTGCATCCTGCCGGCCCGAGCGATCGCGTCACATTCCGCGCGGCCGGTGCGCATATGCCTTGGCTGGTAATCGCTACCGGCCTGCGTTCCGGCCATCCGGTGCTGGGCCAATGGCAACTTTCACATGAATCGGATCGTTGGGTTCTGCGCAGCGGTCAGGCCTGGCGCGGACTCAGGCGCGGCGGCAAGGAGGCCGAAATTGGCGCACAGGGCGAGCGATGGTGCATCTATCTGCTTGATACGCGGACGGTATCCACACCGATGGCAGGAATCGCGCGCGAGGAAGAGAGTCAGGCCGACCTCGCCATCGTCCAGGCGGGGCGCGGAAACTGCATGCCTGCAATGAAATAGCAGCACAGAGATGGCAGGGCAGAGGCACTGCAGTTCGCACTGGAGGTCAGCATTGCGTGGGTGTTCGCCAGAATGGCCAGGAAGCCCGCGATTTCAGCCTCGAATGTCCGGAATCGCGAATTTTCTAGATCGTGTCACTGCACGATCTATGCCGTCACCCGTTCTTCCGGCCGGCGATTGGCGCATGCTCTGCCATCAGTTCGACGATCCAGTCGATGAACACGCGCAGCTTCGCGCTGACATAGCGGTTCGGTGGAAACGCGACATACATGGGCATTGGATCCAGTTGCCAGTCCTCGAACAAAGGCAACAATTCGCCGCGCGCCACGTGTGGCTTTGACATGTAATCCGGCAACCAGAGTACGCCCATTCCCGCCAGGCCAGCGGAAAGGTAGGCATTGCCGTCGTCCACGGCAAGCACGTAGCTCCCCTGCACCTTGACGCTTTCGAGGCCCCGGTGCATTGCAAACGGAAGTGCCCTGCCGGTGCGTGCCCAAAGAAAACCCACCGTACGATGATGCGTATCTTCCAGTTCTCGGGGGTGTGAAGGCATGCCGGCACGTTCCAAATAACGCGGCGCCGCATACACGCCAAGTTGCAGGTCGCCTACATGCCGGGCCCTCAAAGACTGGTCAGTGAGCTCACCGCCGCGCACTACACAATCGACGTTCTTGTCGATCAGGTCCACAGTGCGATCGCTCACGCCCATGTCGAGCTGAATGTCCGGGAATCTGGCGTGGAATGCAGGGAGCGCCGGCACAAGGATCATGCGTGCCAATGGACTGGGAACATCAACACGTAGCCGGCCCTTGGGCAATGCGGATGCACTGGGCAGGCTTGCCTCGGCATCGTCCAGATCGGCCAGCAACCGTATGACCCGCTCGTAATAGGCAGCGCCATCCGCAGTGACGTTGACCTTGCGGGTAGTGCGATTGAGCAGCCTCACGCGCAGGCGGGCCTCCAACTGCTGCACCATCTGGGTCACGCTGGTCTTGCTCACCTGAAGCGTTTGGGCCGCCTTGGTAAAACTGCCGGTTTCCACGACCCGCGCAAATGCCTTCATCGCTTCGAAACGATCCATCCCCAACTCCTTGTACCTTTATTGTTTTGATTATACAAACAGTGAAGGCGGATCTTGCCCGTTTATCCGAATTTTCTGAAATACTAAAGTCACGTCACGACATTGGCGTCGTACTTTCAACTCATTCATGGGGTAAGCAATGACAACACGAGACGTCGTCTTTCCGCCTGGGCGGCAGGCGCTTTATGAAAAGAATCGCTATTCGCCGGCGATCAGATCCAACGGGTTTCTGTTCGTTTCGGGTCAAGTCGGCAGCCACAAGGATGGCACACCCGAGCCCGACCTGGAGAAGCAGGTCCGGCTCGCATTCGACAACCTGAACGCGATCCTCACCGCAGCAGGTTGCACATTTGACGACGTGGTAGACGTGACCGTCTTCATCGTCGATCCCGAATCCAGGTTCGAAAAGATCTGGAGTGTGGTTTCGGAGTATTGGGGAAAGGCACCGCACCCGACGCTGACGGGGATCGGCGTCACCTGGCTCTATGGCTTCGAGTTTGAAATCAAGGTGATTGCCAAGTTGCCAGAGAGCGAGAATCCCTGATCCGGAATCACTGCAGGGGAACAGGAGGCGGCATGATGATGGGTCAGCGCCGGCTCTCGGAGTCACGACGTGCCGGCGTATTTGTCTACGGTGATAAGCGCGAAGTGCGCGGAGTGGCCTCCCATTACTGGCGATATAAAACAAAAACCCTCGTAAGCACTGAGCTTACGAGGGTTTTTGGACACCGTTGGACGTTCTAAAACGTCGAATTGGTGGAGACGGCGGGAATCGAACCCGCGTCCGCAAGTCCTCTACAGGCAGTTCTACATACTTAGCGCTGTCATTTGATTTGACCCGGAACGACGCGGACGCGCACGCTGCGTCCGGGCGAGTCGCCTATTATTTAACTTCAAGCCAAGCGACCCGACTCGAAGCGATTCCCTGTAAATGACTCCACGTGCTGTTGCCAGCCTGCCCCAGGGACGAGGCAGTGTGGAGCTAGCCGGGATTAAGCGGCCAGTGCGTAACGTTCGTCGTTAGCAGTTATTTGTTTCCGGCTGGATTTACGAGGTCACCAGTCCTCGGTATGCCCTGCGCTGCTTTGTAACCCACGTCGAAACCAGGTCGTCCCCAAGCAGAAGCGATATTGTACTGCAGTAGATGGGTTTGCCGACCGGAAGTTCAAGAGCGCTGATCGAGCAAATCCAAAATAGTTTTCGGATGGGCAAGGCGGGCGTCGGCGCCCCATTCGATCGGACCAGCCTCGCCACAATAGCCCCATGCGGCAGCGAGCGTTGCCATTCCGGCAGCCTTGCCGGCCTGAATGTCGCGCAAATCGTCGCCAACATACCAGCATTGTTCCGGTGCGACCTCGATGCGGCGCGCGGCTTCCAGCAGCGGAGCCGGATGCGGTTTGGGATGGGGAGTGGTGTCGCCGGAGACGATGCAGGAAGCATGTGCAAGTCCGATCAGTGGCACCAATTGCTCGGTGAAACGGGCGGCCTTGTTGGTGACGATGCCCCAACGAATTCCTCGCACTTCCAGTTCATTCAGCGTGTCTTGCATGCCGTCGAACAAGCGGCTTTTTCCGGCGATGTCGGACTCGTATTC
>JAEZHR010000040.1 GCA_023416415.1 Pseudomonadota bacterium | reverse complement strand
GCGCAATGGATACGCGAGATTTCGCGGCCTTTCGGCCCGCACGAGGACGACGAGTGGCGCAAGCTGGCGGCCGATGTGCTGCGTCCGGATGAGCAGGGTGGATGGGTGCGTCATTACGACCCCGGACTTGCCGTGCCGCTGGCGGACATCACTGCGGAAAGCGCACAACGTTCGGAGGCTGCGTTGTGGATGACTTATGACGCGATCCGTTGCCCTACGCTGCTGGTGCGCGGAGGTGACTCGGATCTGCTGTCGCCGGAGACCGCTGAGGCGATGACGAAGCGCGGGCCGTGCGCGCAACTGGTCGAAGTTCCGGGAGTCGGGCATGCCCCGACTTTCATACATGCGGATCAGATCGAGATCGCGCGACGCTTTTTTCTTTCCTGAATTTGATTGCACGAGGAAGCAAGATGGATATTCGGCGCCTGCATGTCGGGCCTACACTGTCGGAGGTCGCCATTTTCAATGGCGTCGTCTATCTTGCAGGCCAGGTGGCGGAGGATCTGAGCCAGGACATCAGTGGACAGACGCGCGAAGTCCTGGGCCATGTCGACCGTTTGCTTCATGAGGCGGGCAGTGACAAGTCGCGCATATTGATGTGTCAGATCTTTCTGTCCGACCTGAAGGATTTTCCGGCAATGAATGCCGTCTGGAACGAGTGGGTCGCACCCGGCAATACACCTCCCCGCGCGACCGTGCAGGCACTGCTGGCCAAGCCGGAATGGCGGGTCGAAATGGTCGTGACGGCCGCATTGAAGTAGTCATCCAAATGGTCTCGGTCGCCGCTACCCAGAACGATGCACAGTCTCAACTGACTATCGGCCTCTCGGTCGAGGACAGCGCGCGTGCGCAGGAAGCGCTCGCGTTCGTCGAGCCGATCTACAGAGGGCATACGGTTGCGACCGGACAGGACACTTTTGCTTTCGTGCAAGGTGTGGCGCTGACGCTCGCTACACTCAATACCGATGCGGACACCCGCATTGCGGCCTTGCTGGTCGAACTTCCGGTGGTCGATCCCGTCGCTGCGGAGCGCATCGAGGCGCGCTTCGGCAATACCGTTGCCAGTCTGGTTGCGGGAATCCGGCAGTTGATGCGCCTGCATGACCAGACCTTCGGCTACCAGGAAGTGGCGCGTGGCAAGAATGCGGCCCAGCAGGCTGCCGAACAGCTTGAAACCTTGCGCAAGATGCTGCTTGCGATGGCCACCGATATGCGCGTGGTGCTGGTGCGTCTGGCTTCGCGCGTGACCACACTGCGTTACTTTGCCGAGCTCAAGCGCGAGGATGCGTCGACAGCGGACTATGCGCGCGAAACACTCGATCTGTACGCTCCGCTGGCAAACCGGCTCGGCATCTGGCAGTTGAAATGGGAGCTGGAGGATCTCGCCTTTCGTTTCCTGGAGCCGGCCACTTACAAGCGCGTCGCCAGGATGCTGGAAGAAAGGCGCCTGGAGCGAGAGAGCTTCATCGAAAACGCCATCGCACGCCTGAAGGCCGAGCTTGCGGCGGCCGGGATTGAAGCCGAGGTGTACGGCCGCCCCAAGCACATCTACAGCATCTGGAACAAGATGCGTGGCAAGTCGCTCGACTTTTCCGAGCTTCGCGATGTGCGCGCCTTTCGCGTGATCGTCGAAGACGTCAAGACCTGCTATGCGGTGCTGGGCTTGGTGCATGACATCTGGACGCCGATCCCGGAAGAGTTCGACGACTACATCTCGCGCCCTAAGTCAAACGGCTACCAGTCGCTGCACACCGTGGTGGTGGCCGAGGATGGGCGCGCTCTTGAAGTGCAGATCCGAACCCAGGAAATGCATCGCTTCGCTGAATACGGGGTGGCCTCGCACTGGCGCTACAAGGAAAGTGGCGGTTCAAATTTCTCTGCCCAGAAATATGACGAGAAAATTGCATGGCTGCGTCAGTTGCTCGCATGGAAGACCGACGTCACCGGCGCCATGGTTGGCCAGGAGGAGGCGCAGCGCGAGTGGGTCGAGAAGTTGCAATCGGCATCGCTGGACGACCGCATCTACGTAATGACGCCACAGGCGCGCGTGATCGAGCTGCCCAATGGCGCCACGCCAATCGATTTTGCTTACCATTTGCACACAGACGTCGGACATCGCTGTCGCGGTGCGCGCGTAGACGGAACCATGGTTCCGCTGAACACGCCGCTCAAGAACGGGCAAACGGTCGAAATCATTACCGTGCGTGGCGGCGCCGCCAATGCCGGGCCATCGCGCGACTGGCTGACGCCCGGTTACGTCGTCAGTTCGCGAACGCGGGCTAAGGTACGTGCCTGGTTCAATGCTATCGATCAGCAGGAAACGCTGGCGCGCGGACGGACGGGCGTCGAAAAAGCGCTGCAGCGAGAGGGAAAGACTGCGATCAACCTGGAAGAGCTGGCACACCGCCTTGGATTCGCCAAGGTGGACGAGCTGTTTCTTGCCGTAGGCAAGGAAGAGTTCAGCGTGCGCCTGATTGAACAGGCTTTGCATGCGGACGACGCATCGAAGCAGGCAGAGAAGGAGTCGCCTGAAACTGCAATCACGACCAGCAAGAGTCGGCCGTCGAGCGTTGCTCAAGGGCGCCAGTCCGGGGTGCTCGTCGTTGGCACCCAAGGTTTGCTGACGCAACTGGCGCGCTGCTGCAAGCCGGCTCCGCCGGATGAGATCATCGGGTTCATCACGCGCGGCAAGGGCGTTTCCATCCACCGTGCGAGCTGCAAGAACCTCGAGCAAATGCGGATGAAGGCGGGTGAGCGCGTCATTCAGACGACCTGGGGTGAGGCCGATCAGGACACGGTTTATCCGGTCGATATCTTCATTCTCGCCGGTGACCGTCAAGGTCTGCTGCGCGATATTTCGGAAGTCTTTTCGCGCGAGAAAATCAACGTCACCGGCGTCAGTACCCAGAGCGCAAAGGGGTTGGCGCGCATGTCGTTTACTGCGGAAGTCTCCTCGACAGCGCAGTTGCAGAAAGCACTTGGTGTGCTGCGTGAAGTGGTCGGGGTGCAGGAGGTCCGGCGGCTATAGGCAACCCGGGTTGTTTTCGCACGCCATCTGCTGCGATTCTGGTTGCAAGGTGACGTGGTCGATATCGTACCGGGCAAGCAGCATGGACTTGATTGCTGCCAGAACCCGCGGCCAGTCCCCGATCTGGCGCACTTCCACATGCGCGGCCAAGGCGGAGCGTCCGGCAGACATTTCCCATACATGCAGATCGTGCACGGATAGGACTCCGGGGATTGCACCGATGTCCGCGCCAACCTGAAGGTAGTCGATGTGGTGCGGTACTCCTTCCATCAGGACATGATAGGAGGCGCGCAGGACCGAGATGGTCGACCGCAGGATCAACAGTGCGACTGCGATCGACAGCAGCGGATCGATGGTCATCCATCCGGTCAGGTAGATGACGCCGCCAGCGGTCAGCGCGGCGATGGACGCAAGCAGGTCGCCCATGACATGGACAAGCGCCGCGCGAGTATTGATGCTTTCCTTGTCGTGCGACAGCACCCATGCCACCACGAGATTGAGCGCCAAGCCGATGGCTGCAACGACCAGGACGGTTCCGCCCCGTACATCGGTCGGCGCGAAGAAGCGCTCTACTGCCTCGAAAACGATCCATCCAATCACACCCAGCATGGCCATGCCGTTGACGAAGGCGGCAAGCGCCTCCGAGCGACCGAAGCCGAACGTGTGGGTACGCGAGGGCGGACGGCGCGACACCAGTTGAGCGAGCAGGGCCAGTGCCAGCGACATGCTGTCCGTCACCATGTGGCCGGCATCGGCGATCAGCGCCAGCGAATTAGACAGAAGTCCAGCGCCTGCCTCAACGCCGGCAAAGAGTAGGGTGATCGCCACCGCGATTCCAAGGACGCGTGGATCGCGGCCTTCGATGGCATGCTGGTGACGTGCATCGCCAGCGCGGTGGGCGTGCAGGTCCTCTGCTGATGGGTATCTGTGTCTGTGCGACATGCCTATTCCTTGTGCTGCGATTGCATTGCGACAATCCGAAACTCGCGAGCTGCCGGGGGCTGCTGGAGTTCAGTGTAGCGGAGTCAATGCCTTGGGGTGAATGCTTTGAACTCATGCTGCCATTGCCGATCTCCATGACAAATGCATGGCGGTGCAGATGCGGGATGTAAAAAGAGGTTTGCACGGGAAAAAAATTCCCGCTATAATTTCGCTTCTTTAGGCTCGTAGCTCAGCTGGTTAGAGCACTACCTTGACATGGTAGGGGTCGTTGGTTCGAGTCCAATCGAGCCTACCAACGAATGCAGTATCTGTGAGAGCGAGAAAGGCAAGTCGGTTATGACACCGCGAACTACCACGCAAATGGTTTGGGAGCGACGCTAGTCGGCAGTCTTTTTCGTCTGTGCAGCAGGAAAAACGCGGCTAGTCCGCGTTTTTTTTCGTCCGCATTTTTTGCCGCGTCGATCATTCATCGCGGCATAGCCCGCATGGAGGCATTATGGTTTCAGTCCGACTTCCCGATGGTTCACGGCGCCAGTTTGAAGCGCCCGTATCTGTTGCTCAGGTCGCGGCCAGTATCGGCGCGGGACTTGCAAAGGCTGCGCTGGCAGGGCGCGTGGACGGCAAGTTGGTTGACACCTCTTTTCTGATCGAAGGGGATGCCGATCTGGCAATCGTTACCGACAAGGATCCCGACGGCCTCGACGTCATTCGTCACTCGACGGCTCATCTGCTTGCATATGCAGTCAAGGAGCTGTTTCCGGATGCGCAGGTGACAATCGGCCCGGTGATCGACAACGGCTTCTACTACGATTTCTCCTATAAGCGTCCCTTCACGCCGGATGACCTGCAGGCAATCGAGAAGAAGATGGCCGAGCTGGCGAAGAGGGACGAGCCGGTCACGCG
>JAEZHR010000007.1 GCA_023416415.1 Pseudomonadota bacterium | reverse complement strand
CTACCAGGTCGACAATCCCGAGCGCGACCGCGAGAAGGGGCTGGGCCTGGGGCTGTCGATTGCATCCGGTCTTGCCAATTTGCTGGGACTTCCCTTGCGTCTTCGTTCCACGTTCGGGCGCGGCTCGACATTTTCAGTGACGGTGCCTTATGGGCAAGCGGAGCACGCTCCGGCACCGACGCCGACCTCCACCGTGATTCACGATGTGTTGCAGGGCAAGACGGTATTGCTGATCGACGACGACGCCGCCATTCGCTCAGGGGCAACCGAGATGCTGGAACGTTGGGAATGTACGGCCGTGGCCGTGGAATCGGCTGCCGAAGCGCTTGAGCTCATTGCGCTGACCGGCTTCGTCCCGGATGCGATCATCGCCGATTACCGCTTGCGCGCTGGCCAGAATGGCGTGGATGCCATCCACGCCGTGCAAGCCATCGTGGGGAAAATGCCGGCGGTGATTCTTACCGGCGACACGGCCCCGGATCGCTTGCGCGAAGCGCAAGCTTCGGGATTCCCCTTGCTGAGCAAGCCGCTGACGGCAGAGAAGTTGCGCAGGTTATTGGCGGGCCTGCTGGCGCCGTCCGGACAGGCGCACTGCGAATCGTCAAACGATGCGCCCGGAGCGCAGAGAAACACGTTCACAGCCGCTTGAGCCGGCTTCGCGGAGCCGGACGGGCAAGGGTAACGGTTCAGTTTTCGCGCTCGGCGCCGCTCTCCGTGACTACCTTCCGGATGTCTCGCAGCCGGGCCTTCACGCGGACGGCGTTTTCATTGCCGATGCGCCACATCAGCTTGTGGCCGGCCGATGCCGACTCCAGTTTCGGATCGGCATAGCGGTAGAACACGTGCGGCTGTACCAGCGTGACCGGTTGCCCAATCTCTGGGGCGGCGAGCATGTGATCGATCACTTCGACCAGGCGATCGTTGAAATAGCCCTTGGGATAGCCGAGATCGCGATAGGCGGACTGGAACAGAGGATAGAAACGGACGTACAGGGTGCGAAAGCGCTCGGTGCTCAGCGCGTCCAGTGCGGCGAGGTAGGTGGCGTAGCGTTTTGCGTTGTCGGGTGCAATGCGCAGTTCTCCATCTGCCTTTTCCACGCGGAAGCCGCCGGACGCTGGTTGCGCGGGGCGCAGGCGGTCGGCCACGACTTCGCGCGGCAGATTGTCCACGGTCACCACGATGCGGCGCACGATGTCCTGGGGACGAAACAGCGCGGCGAAACGCTTCGCACCGATCAGTTCACCCAGTGCCGCACGAAATGTCGCGTCGCTTTCATCCAGGGGAGGAAGTGGTGCCTCCGTTTCATCCGCAGGGACCGGATAGCGGATTTCGGCCGTCGCGGGCGCGACAGACTCGTCTTTGACCGGTTCCACGGGCAGAGCGGCGGAAATGTTCGCCCGCGGGAGATTCCTGCTTTCCTCCCACCACAGATAGCCGAAGACGGCGGCGGCCAGGATGACGAGGGTCGTGATTGCGGCGGCGGTTCTACTCATCGTGGCTCTCCCATGTCATTGTCCGAGCGGACAGTTGCCTAACTATGCCACCACGCGCGCGGCGCGGCCTGCACCGTGTCAAGCGCGGTCAGTATCCGCGCCGGCGGTCGATGAACCCGGACACGGCCTCGCCCCGTTCAAGCGCGCCGATCCGCGTCACGATCTGGGTCAGGCTGGCTTCGCGTTCGGTAAGCGCGGCGATGTGCGGGGTGATGTCGATGCGTGGCTCGCGCCAGAACGGATGATCCTTCGGTAGCGGTTCTTCGCGGAATACGTCCAGCGTCGCGCGGCCGATGCGTCCGTCGGCCATCGCCGCGAGCAGGTGATCTTCCCGCAAATGAGCGCCGCGCGCGATATTGATCAGATGCGCCCCCGGCGCAAGGTGAGCAAAGAGGCCGCGATCGAGAATGCCCTCGGTTTCTGGGGTCAGCGGCAGCAGGTTGATCACGGCCCGCAGGCCATCCGCGAAGGCGCCCAGTTCGGCTGCACCGGCGAAGCATTGCACGCCGCAGACACTCTTGCGGCTGCGGCTCCAGCCCCGCACCGGGAATCCGAGCGCGATGAGCGCCTGTGCCACCGGCACGCCGAGCGCGCCCAGGCCCATCACGCCGACTGGATAGGCGTCGCGCGCATTCGGCTCCAGCGCTTGCCACTGGCCCTGCAGGCGCAAGGCTTCGTACTCGTCGAAACGGCGATAGCGCCGCAACACGGCATGGCTGACATACTCGATCATCTGCGCGGCCATGCCTGCGTCATCGAGCTTGATCAGCGGGACGTGCGATGGCAGCAGGTCCGGCTCGGCGCGCAGCATGTCCAGCAGCACGTCGACGCCGGCGGCCAGGTTGAAAACCGCCTTCAGCCCGGTACGCCCGCGCAGGAGTTCGGCCGGTGGCCGCCACACCAGTGCGTAGTCGGCCGGGGCATGGTCCCCGGGCTGCCAAAGGCGCGCGCGGGCCTGCGGAAGGTGGCGCGCCAGACCATCCAGCCAGGGGCCGGGGTCGCGATGCGGCAGGTAGAGCAGCAGCTCCATCTACTTGGCGAACAGCTTGCCCATGTCGGCAAAGCCCTTGATCTCGATGGCATTGTTGCTGGGGTCGAGGAAGAACATCGTGGCCTGCTCGCCGGGCTGGCCAGCGAAGCGGATCTGCGGCTTCATCACGAAATCGATACCGGCCGTTTCCAGGCGGTCGGCCAGTGCGCGCCATTGTTCCATCGGCAGCACGACGCCGAAGTGAGGAATCGGCACTTGCTTGGCATCGACATGGCCTTGCCCGGCGGGCTCGGACGTCTTCCCGACCAGATGGGTGACGATCTGGTGGCCGTAGAAATCGAAGTCGATCCATTCGGGCGAGCTGCGACCTTCAGGACAGCCCATGATTTCGCCCCAGAAGCGGCGGGCGGCGTCGAGGTCGTGGACCGGGAAGGCGAGATGGAAGGGAGGCAGGGCGGGAGTGCTCATCGTGCGATTCTCTCAATTGCGAATATGACAGCCTCACAGTGTACGAGCTATCCGGCAAACATGCCCACGCTGGACAGCGTCCCGATTGCATGCGAGAGTGTTGCGCCCATGCGAGTCACGAAACAACGTCTTTGCACCGCGCTGCTTGCGCTTGCCGTCTGTGCGAATGCTGCGGCCCAGTCCCTGCCGCCCACGGTGTCTTCTGCCCTGGAGCGCGCCGGCCTTCCTCCCTCCGCGCTCGGGTTGTATGTCGCGCGCGTCGACGGTCAGGTGCTGATCGAAGCGAATGCGCAGGTGCCGTTCAATCCTGCCTCGGTGATGAAGCTCGTCACCACCCAGGCTGCCCTGGACGTGCTTGGCCCAACCTTTCGCTGGAAGACCGAGGCATTTGCCACCGGCGGGCTGGCCGACGGCGTGCTGCATGGCGACCTGATCATCAAGGGCAGCGGCGATCCCAAACTGGTGCTGGAAAACCAGTGGCTGTTCCTGCGTCGCATCCGGGCGGCCGGCATCCGCGAGATTCGCGGCGACGTGGTGCTTGACCGCAGCGCCTATGCCGAGGTCGAGCACGATCCGGCAGCGTTCGATGGCGATCCCCTGCGTCCCTATAACGTCGGACCGGACGCGTTGCTGCTCAATTTCAAGACCATTGCCCTGCGCTTCCTTCCCGATCCCGCGATGCGCACGGTCCATGTCCAGACCGAACCGCCGCTGGCCGACTATCCGATTCACGCTCCCCGCTATGCCGACGGCGAATGCGGCGACTGGCGCGCCCGGCTCGTGCCGGCCGTCGATGCCGCCGGCGCACGCTTTGAGGGCAGCTATGCCGCTTCCTGCGGCACCCAGACCTGGCACGTCCATCCGCACCCGATGACGCACACCGAGTATTTCGACCGTGTGTTCCGCCATCTCTGGACCGACCTCGATGGCACCCTGCACGGGCAGGTGCGACCGGGTGTGCTGCCCGCCGATGCCCGGCCGATCACGCAGTGGGAGTCCGCGACGCTGTCCGAACTGATCCGCGACATCAACAAGTACAGTAATAACGTGATGACGCGCCATCTGCTGCTGACGATGGCACATGAAGTGTCCACGCTGCCCGGCGACCCGGTGCATGGCGCAGCCGTGGTGCGCACGTGGCTGGCGAACAAGGGGATTGCAGCGCCGGAGCTGGTGACCGAAAACGGCTCCGGCCTTTCTCGTCAGTCTCGGGTGTCGGCAGAGACGGTCGGGCGCATGCTGGTCGCTTCGTTCCAGGCTCCCTTCATGCCGGAATTCATGGCTTCGCTGCCGCTGGTCGGACTCGACGGCACAATGCGCTGGCGCATGAACGGCGCGCCGATGGCCGGCCGCGCACATATCAAGACCGGCCGCCTGGAGCAGGTGCGCGCAATCGCCGGTTATGTCCTCGCCGCATCGGGCCGGCGCTACGCGGTCGTCTTCCTGATCAATCACGAAAATGTCACGAGGGCGCACGAAGCCCACGATGCGCTGCTGCAGTGGGTCTACGAGCACGGCTGAAGCGGCCGCACAAGTCAGGCTGACCTGTCTCCACCAGACGGCGGGACATTCCTCGCAATGCGACGCGCGGGACCCAGCGATGACAGGCACATCATGCGGAGCGCATGATGCAAGGCATACGGATTGCGTTCTATCCTTGTGTGCGCACAGATGGTTTCAACAGCACGGTGCTCATTGCCATCAGGATCAGCAGCATCGCGCCATAGTCCTGCCAGTGCAGCGACTCATCGAGCGTCCAGGCACCGAAGAACACGCCGAGCACCGGGATCAGCATGACCGACAGGCTGGAGGCGACCGGGGGCAGGGTGCGCGCAAGCTGGAACCACACCACGTGGGCAAAGCCGAACACGATCAGCGCGTTGTACAGAATCGCACCCCAGATGAGCGCATTCGGCCATTGCCACTGTGATCCCTCAAGCAGGTAGGCGAGCGCGACCATCGCCACCGTCGTCATGGACAGCATCCAGAAGGTCAGGGAGATGGTGGGCATCTCGATGCGCGAACGCTTGAGCAGCACCGTGCCCAGGCCCCAGCCGGCGGCGGCGATGAGGGCCAGCACCGTACCGAGCGGGTTGCCCGAGAGCGCCGAGAACTCGCCGGAGAGCAGCAGCAGGGCGCCGCCCAGCGCGCAGCCCACGCCCAGCCAGGCGAGCTTGTCGAGGCGTTCACCGAAGAACAGCAGGCCGGACAGCACTGCCCATACCGGCATCGTGTAGCCGAGGATGGCCGCGCGACCGGAGGTGAGCATCTTCACGCTCAGGATCATGAACACATGCCAGACCAGCATGTTGGGCACCGCAAGCCTGGCGATGTCGAGCGTGCGCCCGGCGGGAATGGCGAGCGAAGCGCCCTGCTGGCGTGCGGCGATCCACAGCACCGGCAGGCCGAGCACCATGGACAGCGCACGGAAGGTCAGCGGTGGGTAGTCGCTGACGCCGAGTTTCATGACTGGCCAGTTGAGGCCCCACGCGAGAGTGAGCAGGGCGAGCAGGATCCAGTCCTTGCGTGAAAGTTGGCTCATGGGTGAAGAAGCGTTGCCGGACGAGAGGCCGGGAACGATAGCACGCCGCGTTACAATGCGCAGACCTGCAAGTTTCTGACATCTCCCGCCGTGACCTTCACCGAAAAACTCGCCGCCGCCTGGGCGCGCAACAACAGTCTCCTGTGCGTCGGCCTCGATCCCGACATTGCGAAATTTCCCGCCCCGCTGCAAGGGAGGCAAGACGCGATCCTGGACTTCTGCAAGGGCATCGTGGATGCCACCGCCGACCTGGCCTGTGCCTTCAAGCCGCAGATCGCCTACTTCGCGGCCTTGCGTGCGGAAGCGCAGCTCGAAGAACTGTGCGCCTGGCTGCGCGCCACGCACCCGCAGATCTCCGTCGTGCTCGACGCCAAGCGCGGCGATATCGGAGCGACCGCCGAGCAGTACGCGCGCGAAGCCTTCGAACGCTACGGCGCCGATGCGGTCACCGTGAATCCCTACATGGGCTTCGATTCGGTTCAGCCCTATCTCGAATGGAAGGATCGCGGCGTGATCGTGCTGTGCCGCACATCAAACCCGGGCGGATCGGACCTGCAGTTCCTTACCGCCGATGGCGTGCCGGTCTACCAGCATGTGGCGCGCATGGTCGCGGAAAAGTGGAACACCAATGGCCAGTGCGGTCTCGTGGTCGGGGCGACCTTCCCGCAGGAGCTGGCGGAAGTGCGCCGCATCGTCGGCCACAAGCCCCTCCTGGTGCCGGGAGTCGGCGCCCAGGGCGGTGATGTGGAGGCGACGGTGAAGGCCGGCCGTACCGGCGCCGGAACCGGCATGATGATCAACTCTTCGCGCGCGATCCTGTATGCGAAACCGGTCGGCGGTGAGAGCTGGACGGAAGCCGCGCGCCGCGTGGCGCTGGAGACGCGCGAGGCGATCAACCGCTACCGCTGACCCTGTTCCAGGAAGCGCAGCAGGCCTTCGAGTGCATGTACGATGGTCTGCTCGCGCACGGCGTGCCGGTCGCCCGAATAGACATGGCGCTCGGTATGCGTGCGGTGCTCGTTCGCCCAGCCGAAGCAGACGGTGCCGACCGGCTTTCCCGGCACCGCGCCGGCAGGACCAGCAATGCCGGTGGTGGAGAGAGTGACATGCGCATTGCTGTTGGCCAGCGCGCCTTCGGCCATGGATGCCGCGACTTCTTCGCTCACCGCGCCGTATTGCGCCAGCAGCGCGGCCGGAACGTCCAGCAGTTCGGTTTTCGCCGCATTGGAATAGACGATGAAGCCGCAATCGAACCACTCGGACGATCCCGCGATTTCCGTCACCGCCTGACCGACCCCGCCGCCGGTGCACGATTCCGCGACCGCCAGCAGCCATCCCTTTTTTTGCAATGCCTCGCCAACGCGGCGCGCCAGTTCCATCTTGTCGGTCATGTCTGTCTCCTTTGGCTGGGGGCGTCTATGTATTGCCAGCTACGTTTTGCCGGCTACTTTATCACCGGCATTGCGTGCAAGGCTTGAGCGTTATCTGTGGCAAGGGGGGGCAGGCGACGCCTGCCTGCGCATCTCACAGGACACGCCACACCGCAAACAGCAGCAGCGTGAAGAAGGCGGCGACGATATCGTCGATCATCACGCCGAAACCGCCTTTCAGACGCCGGTCGAGCCAACCGATCGGGGCCGGCTTGAGCATGTCGAAGAAGCGGAACCACAGAAAGGCCCAGATCTGGGTGGTCAGGCTTGCTGGCATGAGCAACAGCAGCACGGCCCATATCGCCACGATCTCATCCCACACCATGCTGCCGTGGTCGGACACGCCGAGATCGCGCCCGGTCTTGTCGCAGGCCCAGATGCCGACGAGGAAGGACGCGACGATCACGATCAGCCACGTCTGTGCGGTAAACACCGCGGGCCAGCGGGCGGAGAGCACGACATAGGACAGCCAGCCGAGCAGCGTGCCCATGGTGCCGGGCACGACCGGCGACAGACCGCTTCCGAAGCCCTGCGCGATCCAATGCGCGGGATGGGCGAGCATGAAGCGGGCGTTCGGTTTGCGCAACAGCGTGCCGTCGATGGTTTCGGGTGGAGTCATGACTGGGCGAAGTGATCGAAGGAAGCGTATTGCAAGTCGAGGGGAAGGCCGTTGGCAGCGGCCAGGCGCAGGCCGCGTTCGGCATCGATGCGGCCGATGCGCGTGACCGGCGTGCCGGCCGCTTGCGCGGCGGCGAGCACCTGGTCGCGCCGGGCCGCAGGTGCGGTGAAGCAAAGCTCGTAATCGTCGCCGCCGGCCAGCGTGAAGCGCCGTCGCAGTCCGGTTTCC
>JAEZHR010000002.1 GCA_023416415.1 Pseudomonadota bacterium | reverse complement strand
CCCTCCTTGTCTCGAATTCCGGGAAGCAGATCCCGATGTGCGATCAGCTCGTTGGAGGACCAATATTCGTGATTTTTTAATGCCAGCATCAATGGGGTGAACCCTTCTTCATCTAGATCATTGAGCTGCCGGGAAAAAATATCGTAAGTGAGCAGCAGACTGAGTGCAGTATCGTCGCGTGCCCGGACAGCGGCGTGCACTATGGTCTTTCCCGAGCCCTCAAGCTTCAGATCTTTTTTGTCGAGCAAAAGCTTGAGTATTTTTCTCCGATTGGTCTTCAGTTGGTGTTGAAACATCGTCACCTCAAGCGGGGATACCTTCTTTAAGTTCGGCCAGTAGGTGATCTGGCAACAGATTGCCGCGGATGGCGCGGCATCGAGCTGATCTTGAATTTCTTTCTCTGTGCCGAATAACAGGATGGTGCACAGCTCCCTGGCTTTTTCTTCGACAAATTCACGAGTGAGCGGAACGCCCCGGCTGCTTTGCGCATGTGCAGGCTGCGAGGAAGCCTGCCCTCCTTGGAGAGGTGGCGCGCTTGGGCCCGCGGTGCCCGGTGCGGGCGGGGGAGGCAGTGGCGGGGAAGGGGAATGAGCTCTATTAGGAGGATTTGGAATCGGGAACATGATCTTCCGGCACGGTGGGGTCGTGAACGCCCTTCTGTTGCATGGCAGCGTTATCTGTTCCATTTCGGTGTGAGATAGCTGAGATCGTCAGCTGTGGACCGCGATCAAAGACATGTCGCGTCGCGGATGATGAAGAAGATTCAGGCCAGGGAATGCGTGAACGGAGTGGTCTTCGCGGCAGATACAGTGAAAGCTGCAAACGCTTCACGCGTCGCGCGCTGCTGCAACAGGAGGGCGTTCAGATCGCCATGTGTGCGTGAATGTCTGCCTTCGGCCACCCGCCAGCGCGCAGTGTCTCGCAATAGCGAAGCAGCACACGCCACGTATTGGCCCACAGCAGCAGCATCGACGCTGCGAAGACCGCGGCTGCCAGACGAGCAAGCCATGCCGGCCAGAGGGGAGCGGCACCGAGCAGCTCCACCGCACAGAACTGCACCTGGTACTGCCGAGTGGCCTTGGTATCCGGCAGGAACTGGCGCACATTTGGTGCGCGCAGGCCCTTGTGCTGCAGGTGATGCCACGCGAGGAAGGGGACGATCTTCTTGTACAGCATGCCGTTGACGACCGTGACACCGAAGCCGGCGATGAGCAGCACACAGGTCAGCAGGCTCATGCCCTAGGCGGGTAAAAGCAATGTCGCGGCGCCGGCCAGCATCGAGGCGGCAAGGCTGACAATGGCGAGATACCAAAAGCGTGTCGGCGCTCCGCCTGCGGACGCTTGCGCCATGCCGCCAACTTCGGCGCGCTCTATGCGCTGCGCTGGATGAAGGTGAAACGATGCACTTCTGCAACGACCCCCGATCCGCTGCCGCTGCTGACGCAGATCAAGCAGGTCGCGGCGTGAGCATGGCTTGCGTGCAGCGCGAGCCGGGGCGATCGTGATTGATGTTCAACTAGTGGCTTGAAGTCGGGAGCGCGCCGTGCCGTCCGGTACGGTCAAGTAAAAAAGGCTGCCTGTTTGATGGCAGCCTTTTTTGTCTAAGGGAATGCTATGCCGGCAGTGGTGTCGCCACCGCTTGCGTGGCCTTCCCCACGCTGGCCTGTACGTCGACGCGCTGCTCGGCCTGTGCAAGCCGCACCAGATTCAGGAGGGACTGGCGCAGGAGATGGCGCTGGCGGGAATTGGCGGAATCGTCGAGGGTGGCGCGAATGATGTCTTCAATCGCAGATGCGGTGTACATGGTGTCGTTTCAGGTGAGTGGGGAACGAGGCGAAGTATCGGAGGGGAGCTGCCGCACGGCATTGATAATGCACAAAGGAAAGTAGGAATAGGACTACAAGGGATCGGAGTTTTCAAAGTAACCACTTCCCGTTTTTCCTGCGTTCCTGCCATTCTTTTGCAATGGCGCTCCCGGTGCCGGGCAGGAGCGGCCCCGGCGCTGCGATGCGCATCGTCAGCTTGTTGATGCTTTCGCAGGGCGAAGGTACACATCTGTCAGCGGGGCGTTCTTCGCAACAGTTGATTCCCTCGATCGCCATTTCACTGTGCAGTGCGTCCTGCACGGGGCTGGCGCCATGAGGACGCGTGGAAACCGGGGGCGAGGTCGCAGCGTTGTTCCAGCGCGCCAGGTTCCCGGTGACGATCTGCAAACCGCGCAGCGCCGATCCCCGGGCGATGCGTGCGCGATGCGCTTCATGTGGCTATGTCGACCCGGCCAGTTCGTCTCCGGCAGCAAGCATTTCCGTTCCGACCGTGCCCGGGCGGCTTGCCCCGGTCGCGGTCGTGCGGATACAGGCCTGATTCAGGCTGTGTCACGGAGTAATTGCGACCTTGAGCACACCATCGCGCTGGTGTGCAAACAGATCGTAGGCATCGAGGATCTGGTCGAGCTTGAAGCGATGCGTGACAAGCGACTCGAGATTGACACGGCCCGATTCGACAACGTTCAGCAAGCGGCGCATGCGCTCCTTGCCACCGGGGCAGAGCGTTGTCACGATGGATTGATCTGCCAGCCCGGCACCGAACGCATCCAGTGGCAGTTCGAGCTTGCCCGAATAAACGCCGAGGCTTGAAAGTGTTCCGCCCGGCTTCAGCGAGCGCAAACAGCTTTCGAATGTTTCTTGCCTGCCCAGCGCTTCGATGGAAACGTCTACCCCGCGTCCGCCGGTCAGATTCATGATCTCCGTTACCGGATCGATCTGGGAGGGGTCGATCGTGAGGTCCGCTCCCAGACGCTTTGCCATTTCCAGGCGCTCGCTGACACGGTCCACGGCGATGATCTGGGTCGCGCCCTTGAGGCGGGCTCCGGCGGTGGCACACAGGCCGATGGGGCCTTGCGCAAAGATGACAACGCTGTCGCCGATCTGGACGTGTCCGCTTTCGGCGCCGCTGAATCCGGTACTCATGATGTCCGGGCACATCAGCACCTGTTCATCCGACAAGTTGTCCGGAATTGGTGTCAGGTTCGCCATCGCGAATGGGATCTTGACGTACTCGGCCTGGCACCCGTCGATCGTGTTTCCGAGACGCCAGCCACCGATCGCCTTTCCTCCGCATTGGGACTTGTGTCCGCCGAGGCAGGAATAGCATTGTCCGCAAGGTGTGATGGCACCGACGATGACGCGTTGGCCCTCACGGTAGCCGGTGACGCCGGGGCCGAGTTCTTCAATGACGCCAACCGGCTCATGGCCAATGATTCGTCCCGGCTCGACCGGGTACTCGCCCTTGAGTATGTGAATATCCGTTCCGCAGATCGTCGTCATCGTGATCTTGATGACGGCTTCACCGGGGCCGGCGGTCGGCACCGGCCTTTCTTCGAGCTGAATCTTTCCAGGTGCGCGATACACCGTTGCCTTCATGGTACGCATAGGGCCTCCGATCAAGGAATGTCTTCCTGCAAGCGTGACTCGCCCGGTCATGCGCGCGCAGGAACAAGCACTTCAACCATTGCATTTCAGCGTGGACCGTTCGCGGTTTCTGCCCCGCGCATCGGTTTGATCTGAGTAAGGCAGCCCCGGCATTCATTGGTTGCATGCGGAGTCGCATTTGCGGGCCGCATGTTGTTGTTCGCAAGGGCAGGTCAGGCGCGGCCCCGCATCCGGTAGAAAAGCAGTTTCAC
>JAEZHR010000406.1 GCA_023416415.1 Pseudomonadota bacterium | reverse complement strand
GTTCTCGTCTCACTTGCGGCGCCGCGCCGCCTTCAATGACTCCACTGCCGGTTCAACCGCTGTTCGTCCACCTCCACGCGCAGCACGTCGAAATTGCCGTCGTAGTAGCCACGTAATTCGGCGGTTTCCCGCGCTTCATCGGTGCTCATGAAATGGCCGGCCAGCGAAGGGTCGTCTGTCAGCGAAACGTCGCCGGCGAACGGATAGAGGTAGCCCTCAGGGGTGCGAACGATATAGGCGTGCATCCGGGTTCTCCATGGAAGCGGTGTGATACGGGAAGTCCAGCGTAAACCGGGTGCAGCTCCCTTGCGTTGCATCATTCGCGCTGATGGTTGTGGGAGGGAAATTTGCCTGCCTGCATTGCTTCTTGAGCAAGCTCGGGTTCGGTGCGCAGATGCAAAACTTTTTCATCCGCAGCGAGTCTTGCGTGAGTCCGCACGCCGGGCATCCTTTCCCCGCCCATTGCCAGGAGTCCCGCATGAAACAGACTGCCCTGCATCGCCATTTTTCGCGCCTTGTCGCAATGCTGTCCGTGGTGACGCTCGTCGCCGCTCCGGCCGCGGCGCAGGCCCCGCGTCTTGACGTTCCTTTCGTGCCGACGCCGCAGCCGGTGGTCGATCGCATGCTCGAACTTGCGAAGGTCGGAAAGGACGACATGCTGTATGACCTGGGCAGTGGCGACGGCAGGATCGTGATCACTGCTGCACAGGAACACGGCGCGCGCGGCGTGGGCATTGACCTCAATCCCGAGCGCATTGCCGAAGCCAAGGCCAATGCGAAGAAGGCGGGCGTCGAGGATCGCGTCGAGTTCCGCCAGGCCGATCTGTTCAAGACCGATCTGTCCAAGGCCAACGTGGTCACGCTCTATCTGCTTACGAGTGTCAATTACAAGCTGCGCCCGCAACTGTGGGAACAGCTCGGCGTCGGCACGCGCGTCGTATCGCACGCCTTCGACATGGGAGAGGAATGGCCGCCCGAGCACACCGAACAGGTTGACGGCAGCACCATCTACTACTGGACCATTACCGAAGACCTGAAGAAACGTGTGGCCGGGAAGTAGCGGCGAAGCGCGCGACAAAAGTGTGCTGCGTGCACGACGCTCATTCGCGGGCTTTTCGGCAGACTGCAGCTTGACATGGTGGTGAACACCCCAGGGTGCAGCTGCGCACTGCAACGTTCGATTGAAGCCAGCCTTCAATCCAGCATCTTGGGCTCGCCTTCCAGGACGAGCAGGTAGGTGCCGGCTTCGTCCGGGCCGAAATAGGCCTTCGACGAATAGCAGGTGGAACTGTCGACGCGAAATGGCTCTCCCACCGGCGGCATGTGGTCGAGAGTAAACATGCCGATGTCGGTCTTGGCACCGTGGATGTCTTCGTGAATCACCTGTACGCGCATCTCGCCTCCGTCGTGGGTGTGTCCCTGCATAGATGCGTCGTGGGCGCATCAGTTCAGGACCCATGCCGGCTGGCGGCAGACCTGCATTTTCCGGCGGTGCCGGAGCAATATCGCTTGCATGCAACGGGAGACACACGTGAAGATTCTGGATGAGTTCAAGAACTTTGCCATTCAGGGCAACATGATCGATCTGGCGGTGGGCGTCATCATCGGTACGGCCTTTTCGCGCATCGTCGATTCGCTGGTCATGGATGTGATCATGCCCGTGGTCGCTGTCTTCACCGGTGGTCTGGATTTCAGCAATCGCTTCATACCGCTTGCAGGTCAGCAAGCGGCGACGCTGGAGGAAGCCCGGCAGGCCGGTGCCGTGCTGGCCTACGGCAGCTTCATCACCGCCGTTCTGAATTTCCTGATTCTTGCCTTTATCGTCTTTCTGATGGTCAAGGCCATCAATCGCATGCGAGCCAAAGCGGCCAGAGAATCCGAACCGCAGGGGGATGCTGCCCCGGAAGACATTCTGCTTCTGCGCGAGATTCGGGACAGCTTGAAGAGGGCAACCGGTACCTAGTCAGGCGCCAGCCGCAGCATCTGCGGCGATCGGCGCAACGCGTTCCCTTGCGGCATGGGCGACGCGGCTTCTTCCATGCAATGTTTCATGAAAGCCATCGCTTGGTCCTTGGCGCACGTGCATTGCGCCATGCCTGGCGCCGGCGCTTGCGCAGTACCGAGGGATGGCGGTGCGCAGGACAGCGAACTGGAAAGGAGCGGGGTGGAATAATAGGCGCAGGGAAAGGCAAAGGGTGGGAGAATTTCTCCTTTTTCACTCCTGGCCCGCCTTGTCACTTCGTAACAATAACGTGCGCGGCATTGCCGCCATGCTTGCCGCCGTCGTGCTGTTCGCCCTGATGGACAGCGTAATGAAGCTTCTCGCCGTCCATTACCCTTCCATGCAGGTCGCGGCCTTGCGCGGCCTGTCCTCGTTGCCGCTGGTATGCGCCTGGGTCATGTGGCGGCGCGCGCTGCCGTCGCTGTTGAAGGTGCGCTGGCCGCTGCATCTGTTGCGTGGCGTGCTTGCGATCCTGATGCTGTCGCTGTTCGTGTCCGCCTTGCGCAGCATGCCGCTGGCCGAGGCCTACACGATCTTCTTCATTTCTCCGCTGCTGATCACTGCCCTGTCAGCCATGCTGTTGAAGGAGAGAATCGGGCGCGCGCGCTGGTGGGCCATCGCCGGTGGCATGCTGGGCGTGCTGGTGGTGCTGCGTCCGGGAACTGAAGGCATGCTCAGTCTGGCCGCGCTGGCGGTGCTGGGCGCGGCATCCTGCTACGCGCTGCTGGCCATTACGGTGCGCGTGCTCAGCCCGACCGATACCGGCGAGAGCATGGTGTTCTGGATCACGCTCGCGCTTGCCCTTGGCGCAGGTCTGCTGGCAGTCCCCGGCTGGGTCGCGGTTGATCCCATGCACTGGACGCTGGTCGGTGCACTGGCCGTGACCGGTTTTCTCGGTCAGGTTCTGGTCACCGAGGCCTTTCGCCATGGCGAAGGCTCGGCCGTGGCGCCCTTCGAGTACACCGCTCTGGCTTGGGCGGCCGGCATGGACTGGCTGCTGTGGCGCGCGCTGCCGGACAGCTGGACGCTTGCCGGCGCGGCCATCATCATTGCCAGCGGCGTGTGCCTGCTTCGTGCCGAAGGCCGGCGCAGGACGGCGTAATCGGCTGCACAATGTCACTTTGATCCGGAGGTGCGACATGCTTGAACTGCGCAGATCGGCCGAACGCGGCCATGCCAACCACGGTTGGCTCGACTCGTACCACAGCTTTTCCTTTGCCGATTATTACGACCCGCAGCACATGGGCTTCGGTCCGCTGCGCGTGATCAACGAAGACCGCGTGGCTGCCGGTTCCGGCTTCGGCACGCATGGGCATCGCGACATGGAGATCATCAGCTACGTGCTCGATGGCGAACTCGCGCATCGGGACAGCATGGGCAACGGCAGCGTGATCCGTCCGGGCGACGTGCAGCGCATGAGTGCGGGTCGCGGCGTCATGCATTCCGAATACAACCATGCACAGGACAAAACCACCCATTTCCTGCAGATCTGGATCGAGCCGAACCGGCATGGCATTGCGCCGGGTTATGAGGAGAAGCGCTTTTCCGAGCAGGACAAGCGTGGCCGGTTGTGCCTGATCGCCAGTCCGGATGGTGCCGATGGCTCGGTTCTCATTCACCAGGATGCGCGGGTATATGCCGGGCTGTTTGATGATGGCGAGTGTGCCGAACTTGCCATCGCGCCGGGTCGTCGCGCCTACGTGCACGTGGCACGCGGCAGCGTGCGAGTGTGCGGGCAGGCCCTGCAGGCCGGTGATGCGCTGAAGCTGCAACATGAGCCGCAGGTCGTGGTCGAAGCCGGGCAGGGCGCGGAGATACTGCTGTTCGACCTGCCCTAGCGGAGCGTCCGACCCGCCTGTCGTTTGCCCTGACTGAACAGAAACGACGGCCTTGTTCCCACGGCCACCAGCCGGGGTGAGAATGGTCCGCATCCGCCGCATGGACGGCAATGGTGCTGCCATCAACCATCGACCTCCCTCCCTGTTCATGTCCTGCGCGGCAGCAACAGATCGTGTGCCGACACGGCCCGTCCCGTCCGCATCTTGCGTCTGCACAAACAATCGCACGACAGCAATCAAACCTTCTGTGCACTTGATCGTGCGCAAATCCCACTTCTGCCTCGTCGGAACAGAGCGCGCGAACGATCCCTCCTACCGATCCATTTGATCGCCATGCCATGGCGCGGTCGGCCTGTGCCATCGCTGCCCCGGCCGGCGGATTTTTCGTGGGTGCCACCGGATCGGCCCCATCACCACGCCGCACGCCGCAGTTCTCACACGCGTTCCCGCGTGGCGCGCCTCAGACTTTGGAGCAAAGAAATGAAGAAAATTCTCGCGACATCAGTAATAGCCTTGCTCGCCGCCTGCGGCGGCGATGACAACGAACTGGTTGCAGGCACCAGCACCGTCGAGCAAAGTTCGAGCGGGGGAACCGCTGCAACGCCGGGAGGGCAGATGGACAGCGGAGCCACTGCCGGCACCGAGTTGAGTGCGGAACAGATCACGTTCCTGACCAACGCCTACCAGAGCAACCTCGATGAAAGCGCGCTCGCGCTGCTCGCGGTCGAGCGCGCGGAGAACGACGAGATACGCATATTTGCGCAACGCCTGCTTGGGAATTACCGCTACCAGAACGAGCAGATCGGCGCGCTCAACTCCGGCGCGAGTCAGGCCCTGCCGAGCGGGCCGACAAGCGAAGCTGCCGCGCGCGTCCAGCAGTTCTCAAGCCTGAGGGATGACGAATTCGACAGCGCATATGCCAATCATGTGCAGCAGCAGCTTCAGCAGTCCGTAGCCCAGTTCCGGCAGCAAGCGCCGCTCGACGAGCTGAGCGGGGGCGCCGCTGCGCAAGGGACGAGTGGAAGCGGAACGAATGCGGGTGCAAGTGCGGGCGGGACCACCTCCGGCAGCGGAGCCGCGGCCACGACTGGTACCACTGGCACCACTGGCACCACTGGCACCACCGGCACCACCGGCACCAC
>JAEZHR010000362.1 GCA_023416415.1 Pseudomonadota bacterium | reverse complement strand
CGGTGCAGCAGTTGAAGGACGCGCGCTCGTTCCAGGAAGACCAGTGGCCCGACATCAACAGTCGCGCCTTCCAGATTGACATGGATCGTTACGTGGCGGCCTTTTCTTCGGGCGACGCGGCAACTGGCGGCCAGACTGAACCGGGCTCCGGCGCGGCGGCCGGCGCACAGAGTTCCGAAGGCGGCCCGGCGTCATCCGGTGTCAGCGACACGGGCAAGGCAACATCCGGCAGCGAGCATGCGCCCGGTCAGCCGGAGCTTCCTTCGTTACGGGAAGAGCCGGGCCCGGCGCCAGGTTCGGACGTACAGAAGCAGGGTGGTTCGGATACCGGATCGGGCAATTGAGGCCCCAGCACGATGCCTGTGCGAGGGTGCGGGCCGGCATGCAGTACAGGCAAGCGTTGCGAGAGTGCGCGCGGCAGGGCCGTGCTATCCTCCCGCATCCTTGAACGACTCCCACTTTTTTCCTGTAATGAGCACCCCCGATTCCACACCCACGTCCGTCCAGTCCGCGCGCGCACTGCTCAAGGAATTGCAGGAAAAATTTCCCGCTTTCAGGGACTGCCTGCCGCTGGCCATTGGCATCGACAAGCAATTGCTTGCGCGCATTCCGGACCTGGACCGCAAGACGCTGCGCATTGCGCTCGGCCTGCATACGCATTCGACGCGCTACCTGAAGGCGATGGCCAAGGCGACCGCGCGCGTGGACCTGGATGGCAATCCGGCGGGTGAAGTGCCGGAAGCGCACCGCACCCACGCGGACGAAACCCTGCGCGAACGCTTCCGCAAGGAAGCCGAGCAGCGCAAGGCGCAACGCCAGGCGCAGCATGAGGCCGAGCAGGCCGAACGCGCGGCACGGCGGCGCGAAGAAAAGCTCAACCAGCTCGCGGCCAAGTTCTCCGGCCGCCGCTGAACCGACGCCGAATCACTCCGGCAGGTCGGGCAGGACATCCGTCGGCGGATCCCGCTCGCTAAGCTTCTGAGTCGGCTGCGCGCGCCGGTCGGGGCCGTCGCGCGGAATTGCCCTGCGTTCAGCGACACGCCGTTCACGGAAACGGTTCAGGTCGTAGCTGATTGCTTCGAAAGGATCTTCGGGGCGAGTCATTTCAGTTCCTATACAGGTTCGGACGACAGTCTATGCACAATACGCACAAGAGAAAGTGCAATCGTTGAGCTGACGCAAGTGGTCCGGCAGTTCCCTGTCGATCCGGTTTGGGGGCGGAGGGCCGGCCGCTTATTCCTCCACCCCGCACAGATACAGGTAGCTTGCCAGCAGGATCGTGATGACCACGCACGCGAAGGTGAAGGCCAAGCCGTTGAGCAGGCTCAGGATCAGCACGATCCAGTGCGTCGTGTCGCCGTGCGGAATGTCGGTCATGATCTGAGACAGCGGCTGCATCGCCTGCAGCAGGCAGAAGGCAAGTCCCAGCCATTTGAACATGAAGAAGGGCAGCAGACCGCGCCGCTGGCGGTTGTGGCGGTAGCTGGCGCGGCGTTCCATCGGCGTGCCGCAGTTCGCGTCCCGGAACAGCCAGAACGGCACTGCCATGCGCCAGATGCGACGGGCTCGGGAAACAAAGGGATGTTGCAAGGTCAGACAGAGGCGAATAGTTGTAGTGATCCGGCAGGCGCTTCTGACAACCTGCCACCGACTGCGTCACAGCCGGCATCCAGGCAAATTTCCAAGCAAACCGCATTCCAGCATGCGTGGCCGGCGCATTGATTCGTGGAGGAAATCCGATGAGACCGATGCCGGGCTTCGTTGCCCGTTCTCGCCACAGTCCTGCGATCGCTGCAGTTGGGGCTGTGCCTTGCGCCCGTTTGCATCAATTTTCTAGTTCAACACATTAACGACCCGGGACCCTGGAGAATCTCATGCTGAACACAGAACAGCCGCTGCGCCGTGCTCTGGTCAGCGGCAGCCTTGCTGCGCTTGCCGCGTCTGCCGCTGCCGCGTTTGCCGGACGGCGCGAGACCGGTTCCTACGCGGCGCCGCTGAATGCAACCAGTCATGTGCTGTGGGGAGACGAGGCCACCTGGCGCAACCAGCCTACGCTCAAGTACACCGGCGCCGGTCTGCTGCTGACTTATGGCGCGGGCATCTTCTGGGCCAGTCTGTACGAGACGCTGTTCGGGCGCCCGCGCAACCGTCCGCCCGCACCGATCCCGACGCTCGCCAGCGCCGGTGCAGTCAGTGCCAGCGCCTACCTGATCGACTACTACCTGGTTCCCAAGCGCTTCACGCCCGGCTATGAACGACGGGTTTCGGGCAAGGCGCTGACCGGCATCTTCGCTTCGCTTGCCCTCGGCCTCGCCGCTCGCGACCTCGGGCGCGCGCTGTTGCCCCGGCGCTGAAAGCCGCGATTGGCATCCGTTCGGCGCCGGCGCCATGCCGGACTGCACCAGTGCGGCTAACATTGCCGCATGGATAATCTCAGTCATACCCTGGCCGGCCTTGGCGTGGCCGAGCTCATCTCGCGCCGCCTGCCTCCAGAACCCGATGATGCCCGCCAGCGCACGCGCCATCGGCTGCTGCTCGTGACCGGGGCGCTGGCCAGCAGCTTCCCCGATCTCGACATCATCCTCACGCCGCTGTTGCCTGCGCCGCTCGGCTATCTGCTGCATCACCGCGGGCACACGCACACCTTGCTCTACGCCTTACCGCAGGCGCTGCTGCTGGCGGCGCTGGTCTGGCTGCTGTGGCCGTCCGCGCGCCGCCTGCTGCAGGCGAGCCGGCCGGCGCGTAACGGACTCGCAGGCGTGCTGGCCGTCTGCTTCGGCCTGCACCTGGCCATGGATTACCTCAATTCCTACGGCATCCATCCTTTCCACCCTGTCGATCCCGGCTGGCTGTATGGCGACATGGTCTTCATCATCGAGCCGGTGTTCTGGGTCGCACTCGGCGTACCGCTCATCATGCAGAGCGCGCGCCCCTGGCTGCGCGCCTCGCTGCTCGGACTGCTGGCCGCGGTGCTCGCCTATTTCTCGGCCGCCGGTTTCCTGCACTGGGCTTCGCTGGCCGGCTTGTATGCACTCGGCGTGCTGCTGGCCGTGGTTCTGCATCGCACCCGTTCGCGCGGGCCCGTGCCGGGGCTGATTGCCGGCTTCGGTGCGCTGGTGCTGTTTCTTGTCGTGCAGGGATGGGCAACCGCCGATGTGATGCGCCGCCTGGAGCGCGAACTTGCCGTCCTCGATCCGTCCGCCGTCGTGCTCGATGCTGCCCGAACCGCCTTTCCCGCCAATCCGCTGTGCTGGAACTTCGTTTCGGTCGAAGCCGACGAAGCTGCCGACCGCTATCGCTTGCGTCGCGGCGTGCTCGCACTGGCGCCGCAATGGCTGCCGGTCACGCACTGTCCGCCGGCGCTGGCCGAGCGCCCGCTGCAGAAGGTGCCGGGGCCGCAACTGGCCCTGCTGGCACAGCATGAGGGCAGCCTGCAGGCCCTGCGCCGCCTGCGCGCCGAAAACTGTTACTTCGAGGCCTGGATGCGTTTTGCGCGGGCGCCCGCAGTCGTGGATGAGGTGGCTGCCGACATGCGCTTCGCAGCGTCCACGCGCAGCAATTTCACCAGCCTCGACCTTGCCGCGACGGAA
Source organism: Pseudomonadota bacterium (assembly GCA_023416415.1). GTDB lineage: Bacteria > Pseudomonadota > Gammaproteobacteria > Burkholderiales > Burkholderiaceae_D > Noviherbaspirillum. The sequence continues at coordinate 8,002 of JAEZHR010000362.1, read as the reverse complement.
GGTGCCGCGTGCCCGCACCCGGTGCCGCAATGGGCGTTCCCGCGCGCCGATCTGCTGGAGAGCGGCGGGGAGAAGTGATCCTGGAGTGTGACCTGGAAGCCATCGTCCGCCGTTGTAAAGTTGCCCTCGGGAAGTGGTTAATTGATAATGATCTGTCGCTGTCAACGCACTGACCATGAACGCTTCGAACTCCAATTCGGTTGAAGATCGGCTGTACGTACTGCGCAAGCGCTGGGATCAGTACGTTGCCGACGGCCGCTTCGAGCAGTTCATCGAGTTCGCGATTGCGGTCAACAGTCTGGCCGAATTTTTCAACCGGCTGCGCCTTCCGGGACTGGTGCGCCTGTGCGAAGGCCTGGAGAACGCGGCCCTGAACTGTCTCGGCGACGCCGGCTCGCACCCGATATCCAAGCCGTGCATCCTTTCCCTGCAGCGCCAGATCGATACCCTTTGCGGTTCGGTGGAAACTTCGCGCACCACGACCGCGCAGCGCCGACAGCCCGAGACCGGGCCGACCGGAGCCGACTGGATCAAGCCGCGCTCGGTCTGGCTGGTCGCCGCCGAGGGCAAGCGCGACATGGCTGATGCGTTGGCGCGCCAGCTGGAGTTCTTCGGCTTTGCCGTGAATGCATTGAGCTGGGGGGCGAGCGAGCTGCCTGACTGCAAGCCGCTGGCCGTGCTGTTCGTGCCCGCCGACGTGGCGACCACGGAAACGGAGTTCGCGTATATCGCCGCCATTCGCGCAAGCTGTCCGGCCAGTCAGCTGATGTACCTCGGCGTGCGTTCCGCGATCGATCCCATCGTTGCGCTCATGCGCGCCGGCATCGATATCACCATCCCCATGGAAGACCAGCCGGCGCGTGCACTCAATTGCGTGCTCGACCTGGTCCAGACCAACGAGCAGGAGCAGTACCGCGTGCTGGTGGTCGAGGATTCGCGCGTCGCGGTGGCCCTGATCCGGCGCACCCTCGGCGAACACGGGATCGATACCGAAGCCATCAGCGACCCCGGGCGTCTGCTCGAAGTGCTGGAAAGCTATCGCCCGGACCTGATCCTGATGGACATGCACATGCCGCGCTTCAATGGCGTGGAGGCCACGCGCGTGCTGCGTCAGATGGCGGCCTACAGTGCGCTGCCCATCGTCTACCTGTCCGGCGAATCGGAGGTGGGCATGCAGGTCGAAGCCCTGCGCCTGGGCGGCGACCAGTTTCTGGTGAAGCCCTTCAATCCGGTATTGCTGGCTGCCGTGGTCAAGACCCGCATCGAACGATTCCGCGAAACGCGCCGCTCATCGCGCCTGGACGGCCTGACCGGTCTGCTCAATCACACTGCGATCAAGTCCGGTCTGCAGCGCATGGTCGAGGAGACGCCCCCCGGGGGCGACCTGACGGTGGCGATGATCGACATCGACCATTTCAAGGCCATCAACGACACCTACGGGCATCCGGTCGGTGATCAGGTCATTCGCGGCCTGGCATGGTTGCTCAAGGGCCGTCTGCGTTCGGTCGACCTGATCGGCCGTTACGGCGGCGAAGAATTCCTGCTTGCTCTGCCAAACGTGGGGGTCATGCAAGCCGCGCCCGTGATCGACCGCATTCGCGCCGACTTCATGGCCTTGCCGCATGCGCATTCCGGCGGAGCGCTGTATGCGACGTTCAGCGCAGGCCTGGCCAGCTTTCCGATGGTGGCTACCGCAGCCGGGCTGACCGAGGCGGCCGACGGTGCATTGCTGCAAGCCAAACGCAACGGGCGCAACCGGGTCGAAACAGCCATCGCCTGACGCGCGCGTTCGCGTTCCCGGCAAGCCACTTCATTCCGCGCGATAATGCGCCTCTTTCTCGTTCGTCCGGAACTCCGCCCCCATCATTGCGAGGAATGCATGAGCAACAAGCCCTCCCGCACCTTGACGTTCAAATGCAGCAATTGCGCAAAGCCGGTCAAGGTCACTTTGCAAAAGGTTTCCGCCTGTTCGCACATCCAGCCTTACCAGGGCATCTGCAGCTGCGGTGAAGTGAAGTTGCACGCCATCGGCCAGAAGGATGCGGTCGAGTCCTTCCTCGCCTCGGGCGGTCTGGGCTGGAGCCATCACCATCACTGAGGCGCACTGCGTGCGCGACAGGGGAACCGACATGGAAGACACATTCAACGAACACGACTGGCGCCGATTGCTGCGCCATCTGGGCGAGGACCCGCAGCGGCAGGGCCTGCAGGAGACGCCGGCACGCGTCGACAAGGCCTGGCGGCACTGGACCTCCGGCTACGACAAGGACCCGGCCGAGATCCTCAAGGTCTTCGAGGACGGCGCCGAACAGTACAACGAACTGATCGTGGTGCGCGGCATCCCGGTCTACAGCCATTGCGAACACCACCTGGCGCCCTTCTTCGGCACCGCCACCGTCGGGTACACGCCCAATGGCCGCATCGTCGGCCTGTCCAAGCTCACGCGCCTGGTCGACTGTTTCGCCAAGCGCCTGCAGGTTCAGGAGCGCCTGACCATCCAGGTGGCGGAAGCCCTGATGCAGCACGTGCAACCCCTGTCGGTGGGCGTGGTCATCCGCTGCCGCCACATGTGCATGGAAAGCCGCGGCATTCAGACTCCGGGCGAGGAGACCGTGACCTCGGCGCTGCTCGGCGAAATGCGCACCAACCTCGGCTTGCGTACCGAGTTTCTGTCGCTGGCACGCGAGAAGGACTGAGTCCGGAGCAGACCGCGAGCCGGGACCGTAAGCGGCCCCGGCCCCGGCCGCCATTCAGTGCCGGCTGCTGCTTTCGCCCTTTCCCGAGATGCGGTCGGCGCCATAGCGTACCGCGTCCTTGACCCGATCCCAGGCACTTTCCGGATGGTCGGCCTCCCACTGCCGTCGCATCTGCGGCTCTGCATCTTCCCAGCGAGAGTTCTTGAAGCGCCCGCTGCTGCCCATGCTTGAGCCGTAGCGGTAGGCCGCATCGTACTCGTCATATTCCCCCCCTGCGGAGCCGTAGACGCTCTGCCAGTGGCGGCGATAATCGACATCATCGGCGTTCTTGGCGGATGCTGTCGTGCCTGCGCCATCGCCCTGCATGCGCTGCACGTCGACTTCAGTGCGGCGCACGGTGTCGTCGATATCGACTTTTTCGTGCTCGACGGTCTTGTCGATCTCGATTTCTTCGACCACCCGCGCTTGCTTCGAGACCACCGGTTCTTCCGACGTCGCGCTGATTTCGAACGAACCTTCCTCGAATGCGGCCATGTCGGCCTCGCTCGCCGGCTTGTCGACGGCGTGACGCTGGACTTGCACCTTCTCCCTGCGCAGCTCCACCGACTCGTGCACCGGCGTTTCGATCGTGCGCCTGAACACACGCACACCGCCTTGTTCGATCGTGCGCTTGCCGACCTTCAATTGCTCCTCAACCACAGGCACTTTCGTCGTGGCATGCTCGCCGCCTGAACTCCGTTGGCCGATAGAGCCGACCTGGGCAGTCGATGTACGCGTGCTGCTGGCATCACTCGAGTTGGCCGAAGCGCGCTGGCCGGTGGCCTCACTTGTGCCGGCCGATGTGCGTTGTGCGCTTGCATCACGCTGTCTGGATGCATCATTTGAACTGGCCGATGCACGCTGTGCATTTGTGTCGCGCGGGTTGCTTGCTTCATTTGCGCTGGACGATGTGCGCTGTGCGCTTGCATCACGCTGGCTGCTTGATGCGCGTTGTTCACTTGCGTCACGCTGCCCGGTTAAATCGCGTTGGGCAATTGAATCGCGGTGACCGCTCGAGCCATTCAGGCTGGCTGAGTCACGCAGACTGGTCGCATCGCGTTGGCCGGACGCGGCCCGATCGCCGCTTGAGGGACGTTGGCCGGACGAATCACGTTGGGTGGCAAAGCGCGAACGTTCGGACTTGATCTGTTCCTGCGTAAAGCGCGGCGCCTTGGGGTCGTAGCCGCGCCAGCCTGCGCTGCGCCATTGCTGCACGCGCTGATCGAGATCGATCGGATCGTGCCGTTGCAGAACTTCGACCGCACGGTCGCGCTCGATCTCATCCTTGGTTTCGACGCTGACCATGCTGTAGCCGCGTCGCAGGGCTTCGGCGTAGATATCGTGCTCGGTCCGGTGGGCGCTCTCGTGCTCCAGTCCGAACAGGGATTTGAAAAAATGACCGATGCTGTCCTTGTTTGTATCGGATGAAGCTTCGGTGCTGCTGGCGGTGCCTTCGGCGTGTCCCTGCACATGTATACGGGCGCGAGTGAAGCCTGCGGTGACGAGATCCTTTTCCGCGCTCTGCGCCTGCCCAATGTCATCGAATACGCCTATGACCGTGTGTTCCATGATGTCCTCCAATGCGTTTTGCCCGCTCGGGTTGGTTTTCGCAGGCGGGAGGCGCAGGCTTGCATAAGCCGTGCCTTCTCAGGTCCGGCATCATTCCTTCCTGGGCACGATGGTGATTTTTTCGCGGCGCAAGGTTTCACTGTGTGTCACGAGCTGCTCGCTGCGAATGCGCCGGATGCGCAGTTCTTCCTTGAGCACAAGCTGCTTGCGCAAGACCAACCTTTCTTCGAGCACTGGAATGACGACGGCGTCACCTTCCTCGCGCATCGTCGGCGGTCCGTCCCACGGTACTTCGCGCTCGATCGCGACACGTTCGATCTCGATGCGTTCGCTTGCGAGCGTGAGCTCGATGTCTTCGTTGTGCGACTGCACTGTCTTGTTTATGCGTACGCCTTCGGTGTTCACCTGACGCTTGCCCACCTGCAACGTATCCCCAAGCACAGGCAGCCGAAGCGTCATGCCTTTCCGATCGGCTAGGACGGAAAACGGCAGGCGCAGGCTGCCATCGTTCTGGCGCGAAAGCAGGGTCTGCGGCACAGATAGCAGTGTGCCGTCCGGGCAGCGCAAGCGCACCTCGGCCGCATCTTCGGCGACTAGCTTGAGGGCAGTGCCGGCGGCATCACGTACCAATGTTCGGGAGAGGGAGGGGCGGGTCATATGGGACTCGTTGGCCGTGGGCCGAGCACCTTGCTGTGACAAGCGCACTTCCTGAGCGCAGGGCGGTCACATGTGAGATGCGAACGATCAGCGGAGTTCAACCATGCCACACACATTGATCCGGGTATTCGACGAGATCGGGCCGGCGTCCCGGGCGCGCGAGGCGCTGTTGTCCAAGGGCTTCTCCGATGACGACGTGCAGCTGGTCGCGCGCGAGGACGAGGCCGGACCCTTGGTCGGCGACTTTACGCTGCCGCGCATAGACACGGCGAAGGGAGCAGCCAGCGGCGTGGACGTCGCGCCCGAGGGGCCGGCACGTCAGCCCGAAACGCCAGCCGAAGCTTCCGTCAATTCCCAGGCCCTCACCGAGGGGGAATTCATTCTGACTGTGAACGCCGGCACTGACCATGCGTGCGAGCAAGCGGCGGCGATCGTCGCTCCCTATGGTGCGCGGGACCCGGTATAGGGGCGGCTGAGTACGGGTGTGCGGATGGGCGCAGGATCGGCCCAATGCCGTTAAAAATCGGAAGCGCCATGCAGGCGCACAGGAGGAATGGCGCCTTGTGCGATCGGCATTGCGGTCGACCTTCCGTTGATCGGCTGCAGCGTGTGCGCTACCCCAGCGCGCGCATGACGCGCATGCTCTTGCGCCGATCTCCCAGCAGCCGGCGCAGCTCCGCGATGCCGATGCCGCTGGCCTCTTCCATCCACATCAACATCGAAGCACCGACGGGGAATTCGCGGGTGCGTACCCCTTGCAACACACTGCGTGCCACTTTCAGGCGGCGCGACAGGGCCTGGTCGCTGCGCAGGCCGAAATATTGAAGCAAGGCATCAAGTAGCCGGTTCGGGTCGTACAGGACTGCAGCATTCATCGTCTTGGATATCCAGGAGTGCAAACCTGACATTGACATGGTTGCCATGAAAATGGTTCCCGGTTTGCTTTGGATTCAGACAGGGGTTGTGCTCCGAAGCTAGGCTGCATTGCATGCCTGCTTCCAAGTTCCCGGTCCTCGCTCTCGTACTTTGCCTTGCCGGCTGCGCCGGCTCGTCGCCGCGCCCGCACGTGCTGGCGCAAGCCGAACGCAAGGACTACATCGACTGTGCGGTGCGCAAGGCATTCGAAGCGCCGCCTCTGCATGCCTCCTTGTCGAAGCTGATGGCACGCGCCGCCATGGCTGCGTGCGAGACACAACGCCAGGCTTTGTTCGCGGCCTTGCAAAGCGCGCTGGGCGCCAATCCCCGGGCGCACGATGCATACGAGGAGCACGATAAACACGAAATGGCATCCGAACAGCTGCGTCTCATCGACGCCGCGCTGGCCGAACGCCTGAGCATGCATCTGTACCGCAGGTCGCTGCCGTATTCGAGCCGCAGGGGCGGCACCGGAATCTGAGCGGAGGTGCTGGCCGACACAGCACGGGAAATGGCTGTGGCCGCTGTGCAGGCAGGCTCCCGGGAGTCAGGATTGCGGCGCTGTGCCGAGCGCCCTTGCCATATGTACGCTTGTGCAGACCAGCGCCATCCGCAGGCAGATTCACCGCTTCCGGCTTTGCCGGACCGGAAAACACGACTGCTGCTTCGCAAGCGGCATGCCCATGGCAGCACGGAAGTCGGTGAGCGGGAGCGCGTGCACTTCGATTCCACGGTGCGCAGAGGCTTGCCGGCCCGGGCTCGCTACAATCCGGCATTTCCCCCTTCGCCGGTTCGCATGCTTTCGAAACTGTTGATTGCCACGCTAAGCCTGGTGCTGCTCGGCTGCGCCGCGACCGATATCCGGGAAAGCGGTGAGCCGGCACAGGCTCATCGTTTCGCGTTCCGCGATGGCGGAGCTGCAGTCTACCTTGTTGCCGATCTGGGCAAGGACACGGATCGTGCGCCGCAGACCTTCATGTTCGTCGTGCCCGGTTCCGAATGCCGCAGCATGGCGCGTTACCTGCCGCACTATTTCGATGGCCTGGGCGGGAGCGGGTCCGTGCGCATCTTCATTCTGCACAAACGCCATGTGGAGATCGGTTCCGATGGCGAGGACTGCGGGCAAGATTTCGTCGCTGCCGACCATCCCAGCCAATGGCTGGCAGACCACGGGGAATTCATCGACACGCAGCTCGCCCTGGCGCGGGCAAACGGTCACCCGCCACAACGCGTGATCGCCCTCGGCATCTCGGAGGGCGGGGAGCTGGTGCCGCAGCTGGCACGGCGCGACGCACGCATTACCCACCTGGTGATTCTGGCCAATGGCGGCATGAATCCCGCCGATACCTTCCGCCTGCAGGCGCGGCGTCACGACTTCGTGCGCGAGGCGCAAGAGCTGGAGGCGTTTTGCGCTGCGGCGTCAGACCACGCATGGGCCGCTGGCCGCAGTTGTCGCTACTGGAACGAAACCTTCGCCCTCGACCATACGGGCAATCTGCTGGCCCTCGATATCCCCATCCTGGTCGCCATGGGCGACCGCGACCGGTCGGTGCCTCCGGAGGCCTTGCGTTTTCTCGTCGAGCGCTTTGCTGCGGCTGGCAAGACCAACCTCACCGCCTTGATGCTCCCGGGCGCCGACCATGCCTTGACCCGCAACAGGGCATCATTTCTCCCACAAATATGGGATGCCGTCGGGCGCTGGTATCTGGAATAGTTCCCTTTTTTAACAAAAAATTACAAAATTGGGGGCGGGCAGGTGAAAATGCCCTGCCTCTGTTTGTGAATTTGACTGTTGGGGAACTACCATGCGCCGTTACCTCCTGCTCGCGCCGGCAGTCTTGCTGCTGGGCGCCTGCGCCACCGCACCGACCCATGATTCGCAGGTGACCGCTTCCATTGCTACCGTTACCCAGGGTGACGTGGACGCGGCCGTTGCCGCGCTGGAAGCGCAGATGACCAAGCCCGAAACCCAGGCCGATCTGCTGCTGAACCTGGAAAAGGGGGAGTTGCTGCGCGTGGGCAGCCGTTACGCCGAGAGCCAGGCCGCCTTTGAGGTGGCCGACGCAAAGGTCAAGGTGTGGGAGGAAACTGCGCGCACGGCCCCGGAAAAGCTCCTTGGCCAGGTC
>JAEZHR010000421.1 GCA_023416415.1 Pseudomonadota bacterium | reverse complement strand
GCGTTCAGATTGGGCTCATTGACAGGGGCCTTGGCTGACTCCGCCGGGAAGGTGACCGAAGGCAGTTCCAGCACTGCCGCGTCCGCGACCGGACGCTCGACTGCCCCCTCTTCGGCCGCCTTCTTGTTGTCATTCCTGGAAAAGAATTTGAACGCCATTCCCGATTCTCCCAATCATTCCAATGTTTTTGTGATTACCGCAACGCGAAAACGCGGGGCCGTTATCGCCCCACCTGCAAGAACCGCGGGTCCTGTGCAACCAGGGACAGATCGAGTTCGGTCCAGATCCGCGTATCGCGGTCGAGGTACTGACGGGCGGCCCATGGAGCCGCGCCATCGGCGATCGATGAGTACGGTCCCATCTCATCGACGTTACGCAAGCCCAGCACACGCGAAACGAGCAGGCCGCAGTTGAAGGACATGGAGGGTGCGAATGCCACGATGCGGCTATCCTTCTCGATCTCGGTCGGCGTCTCGCCATGGAACGCCGCGAAGTCGATCACGCTCATGAGGTTGCCGCGCACATTCATCAGGCCAAGAAACCACGGCTGCGTCAGCGGCACTTCGGCAATCGCACCGACGGTCAGGATCTCCCCTGCCTGCTGCAGACTGAGCAGATAGCGCTGTTCGCCAATCATCACGCCCAGGAGGTTGGCCTGGGCCTGGGCGCCGCTGCTGACGGCTTGCATGCGCTCGACGAGGCGTGCCTGGAATTCCCGCAGACGTGTGCGACGGCCGCCTGAATCTTCCGCGGGCGGCACTCCGGTCTCGACCAGTTCTGAGGAGGTGGCGTTCATGCGCGGCCTAGCCTAGGGCTGCAATCTTGGAAAGCAGTTCCTGCGGATCGATGGGCTTGACGATGTAGTCGCGCGCGCCTTGACGCAAGCCCCAGATGCGATCGGTCTCCTGTCCCTTGCTGGTGCAGATGATGATCGGTATGTCCTGGGTCTCGGGATCGCGTGCGATTGCGCGCGTAATCTGAAAGCCGTTCTGACCCGGCATCACGACATCCATCAGGACCAGCTCGGGCTTGTCGGATTTGACCTTGGACAACGCTTCTTCGCCATTCTCGGCGGTAGACACGGAAAAGCCGTTCTTGACCAGCACGTCGGTCAGGAAATAGCGTTCGGTGGGGGAATCGTCAACGACCAGGATTTTCTGAATAGGCATCTTGAACCTTCATTCTTGGGAAGTTTTTACTTCGGCGCAGCCAGCTCGGTGTACTCGCGCACGGTCTTGAGCAGGCTGTCCTTTGTAAATGGCTTGGTCAGATAGGCGTCTGATCCGACCATCGCGCCGCGTGCCCGGTCAAACAACCCGTCCTTGGAAGAAAGCATGATCACCGGTGTGGAGTGAAACCGGGCACTCTTCTTGATCAGGGCGCATGTCTGGTAGCCGTCCAGGCGGGGCATCAGAATGTCGCAGAAGATCAGGGCCGGCCTATGGTCATTCATCTTTGCCAACGCGTCGAAACCATCGTCCGCGAGCACGACCTGATAGCCGGCCTGGCCCAGAAAAATCTCAGCAGATCGACGGATGGTGCTGCTGTCGTCAATCACCATGATCTTGAGACCCGCATTCTCCACTGATGTTGTCATGACGTAATCTCTGAAAAAATCCTGTCCAATATAAGGCGCCACCATGCCAAAAAGCAAGGCGCGCTGCACGGCAAACCAACAGTACAAATCCGACCGTGGTTTTATTGCAAATTGGAAAGTTGCAGCCTGCGAGGGAAGCGTCGCATTACGCTGCAACGCACAAGACCGAACGTCATGCAGCACCTGCACGGCGTAACGGCGTTCCGAATGACAGCGCGAACGGTAAAGCTGCGCTCGAACGGCAGGACGGGCTGCGAAGGGTCGACTGCGGTTGCGAATGCGGCGCGAGAGCGCGGCATTCGCAGGATGGGCTACGGTGTCAGATCGTCACCATCTCAAAGTCTTCCTTACGTGCGCCGCATTCCGGACAAGTCCAGTTCATCGGCACGTCCTCCCACCGGGTGCCCGGTGCAATGCCCTCGTCCGGCAGGCCGGCCTCCTCGTCATACACCCATCCGCAAATCAGGCACATCCAAGTCTTGAACCCGGTGCCTGCGGTCTGCTCGTTACTCACGTTTGACAGCCTCAAGTAAAATGCAAAGTCGCATATCTTAATCCACGCATCGTGCAAACCCAAAGTTCTCCGGCGGTCCTGACTTTTGGCGCCGCCGATCCGATTGGTGCATTCGGCATCCAGGCGGATCTGGCCTGCTTCGCGGCGATGGGCTGTCATGGCCTGTCTGTCATCACCTCGATCCTGATTTCCGACACCGCGCGCGTGGAAGACGCACAACCGGTTGATGCCGATTGGGTGGCGGATCAGGCACGGGTCGTGCTGGAAGACATGCCGGTCGCCGCGTTCAAGGTCGGCATGCCCGGCAGTGTCGAAAGCGTGGCCGCCATCGCGGAAATCGTGTCCGACTACCCGGACATGCCGCTGATCCTCGATCCGTTCCTTTCGGGCATGCCCCTTGCCGGGCCCGACAGCGAAGACCTGCTGCTGGCCATGCGCGAACTGCTGATCCCGCAAACCACCTTGCTGCTGGCCTCTTCGGTCGAACTGGCGCGTTTCGCCGAAACCTGGCGCGAAGCCGAGGCTGACGACATGACCGAGGCGGACTGTGCGTATCTGGCCGATGCCGGCTGCGATTTCGTGCTGGTCACAGGCACCTCGGCTGAAAGCCACGAGGTCGCCAACAGCCTGTTCGACGCCACCGGTCTGTTGCGTCGCGACACATGGCAACGCCTGCCCGGATCCTTCGGCGGCGCCGGCAGCACGATCTCGGCTACGCTCACCGCCCTGCTCGCCAACGGCCTGGAAGTACCCGAAGCCGTGCTCGAAGCACAGGAATTCACGCATGCCGCACTGGCCAATGCGCTTCGCCTGGGCATGGGCCGGCTCATGCCCGATCGCTATTTCTGGTCGCGCGAGGACGCGGCGACCTCCAACCAACCTTCACTCTGACGCATGATTGCCAATAACGAATCCTTGTTCGCCCGCGCCCAACGCAGCACGCCCGGTGGCGTGAACTCGCCTGTGCGCGCCTTTCGGTCCGTCGGCGGCACGCCGCGCTTCATCACGCGCGCGGAGGGGCCCTACATGTGGGACGCCGAAGACAAGCGCTACATCGACTACATAGGTTCCTGGGGGCCGGCCATCGTCGGTCACGCGCACCCGTCAGTGATCGAAGCGGTGCAGCGTGCTGCTGTGCTCGGATTGAGTTTCGGCGCACCTACCGAGGGCGAAATCGAAATGGCGGAAGAAATCTGCCGCCTGGTACCGTCAATCGAGCAGGTGCGGCTGGTATCGAGCGGGACCGAGGCCGCGATGAGTGCGCTGCGCCTGGCACGCGGTGCAACCGGACGCGACGCCATCATCAAGTTCGAAGGTTGCTATCACGGCCATGCCGATTCGCTGCTTGTCAAGGCGGGAAGTGGCCTGCTCACTTTCGGCAACCCCACTTCGGCAGGCGTACCGGAGGACTTCGCGCAACACACGCTGGTGCTGGACTACAACAACCCGCAGCAGCTCGAAGACGTGTTTGCAAAAATGGCGGACCGCATCGCCTGCGTGATCGTGGAGCCGGTGGCCGGCAACATGAACCTGGTGCGTGCCACACCCGACTTCCTCCAGACGATGCGCCGCCTGTGCACGCAGCACGGTTCGATTCTGATTTTCGACGAAGTCATGTGCGGCTTCCGTGTCGGCCTCGGCGGTGCGCAGGCGATGTACGGCATCGAACCGGACCTGACCGTGCTGGGCAAGGTCATCGGCGGCGGCCTGCCTGTGGCCGCATTCGGCGGCAAGTCCGACATCATGAAGCACCTGGCGCCGCTGGGTTCGGTTTACCAGGCCGGCACCCTGTCCGGCAATCCGGTGGCAGTGGCGGCCGGACTCTCCACTCTCAAGCTGATTCAGCAACCCGGTTTCTACGAGAAGCTGGGCGCACAGACACGCAAGCTGGCCGAAGGGCTGGAAAGGGCCGGACGAGAAGCTGGTGAGCGCTTCTGTGCCGATGCGGTTGGTGGCATGTTCGGCATCTACTTCGCGGACAAGACACCGGACTCGTATGCAGAAGTCATGGCCTGCGACAAGACGCGTTTCAATGCCTTCTTCCATGCGATGCTGGAGCTGGGCATATATCTTGCGCCGTCGGCATTCGAAGCCGGATTCGTCTCGGCAGCCCACGACGATGCCGTGATCGATGCGACCATCGAGGCGGCGCGAACGACATTCTCGCAATTGGCTTGAGAGTCAGGGCCGCAGGCGCCAGGACACGAACGCGCCAGACGCTCGCATCGAAGAAACACGCAAATACGCTGTGAATACCGGTTTATGCCGTGATGATGAAGGGGCCGCGAAGCCCCTTCGTCATTTGAGCCAGCCGCGCCGGCGGAAGTACCAGAATGGCGTGACCGCGCACACGAGCATCAGGCCGATCGAGAACGGATAGCCGAAGCTCCAGCTCAGCTCGGGCATCACGCGGAAGTTCATGCCATAGATGCTGGCCACCAGCGTCGGCGGCAGGAAGGCGACCGAGGCCACCGAGAATATCTTGATGATCTTGTTCTGGTTGATGTTGTTAAAGCCGACCGTGGCATCCATCAGGAAGTTGATCTTGTCGAACAGGAAGGCCGTGTGGCCGTCCAGTGACTCGATGTCGCGCAAGATCTGGCGCGCCTCCTCGAACTGATCGGCATTGAGCAGGCGGCCGCGCATCAGAAAGCTGACTGCGCGTCGTGTATCCATCATGTTGCGCCGGATGCGCCCATTCAAGTCCTCTTCCTGCGCGATCGCGTTCAGCGCGGTAGCTGCGTCTTCATCGGTCAGCTGCTTCTTCAGGACGCTGCTGCTGACTTCTTCGAGCGTCTGGTAGATGCCTTCCAGCGCATCGGCGGAGTATTCTGCGTCGGTCGCGTACAGATCGAGCAGCACATCCTTGTAGTCCTCGATCGAACCCGGACGAGAACGCGCGCGCATGCGCACCAGACGGAAAATCGGAAGATCGTCCGTATGCACGGAAAACAGCATGTTGCGCGCCAGAATGAAGGCCACCGTCACCGTTTGCGAAGGGCCATCCTCCTCCTCCAGCAGGAAGTCGGTGCGCAGATGCAAATCGCCATTTTCGGCTTCGTAGTAACGGGCCGATGCCTCGATATCCTTGACTTCATCCTCGCCCGGCATCGTCACGCCGTAGATGCTCTTGACCCAGTCGCGCTGCTCGTCGGTCGGGTCGGTCAGATCGACCCACACCGGTGCCACGCGCTCCAGATCCTGGCGCGACTCGATGAAGACCTGGTTCAGCCGGCCATTCTGCAATACGAATACATTGATCATGCGCTCTCCCGGCGCCGCGCGCGAAAACGGCGACGCCCTGCGGCGGCAAAAAGCCGCCGGCAATCGATTTCTTTTACGGGAATGAAGCCATGCAGATGGCTGGACACACCCGCCCTGTGACGAGCGGGCGCAAGAGAACTGGCGCTAGCTCGTCAATCGGCCGTCACTTGACGACTGACAAGTTGTACTGGGACTCCCCAAAACGGGTCTCCGAAGACAAAAAACCTGCGCAAGTTTATCGACATCGCTGGCGGCAGGCAAGTTCAGGCAGGCATAGTGAGGCGCAAAAAACAAGCGCCTGAAGGCCTGAGGCCTGCGTTCGGCCAGCACTGCTACGGCAATTCCGCAGCCGCCATACGGCGCAGAATCAGCTCGGTGCGCCGTGCCAGATAAGGTGAGCCGCGATGTTTGTCATAGAACCGGGGGCGCGGAAGCATGACTGCCAGCCGGGCAGCCTGGTAGTTGCTCAGTTGTGCGGCGGGGACGCCGAAATAATGGCGCGCTGCCGCCTCCGCCCCAAACACGCCGACGCCCCACTCGGCCACGTTCAGATAGATCTCGAAGATGCGCTCCTTGCTCATCGTCGCTTCGAGCATGTAGGTGATGATCACCTCCTGCCCCTTGCGCAAATAGCTGCGTTCCCCCGAGAGGAACAGATTCTTGGCAAGCTGTTGGGTAATGGTCGAGCCGCCGGCGACCACCTTGCCGCGTTTCTGATTCTTCTCGAACGCCTTTTGCAGGGCGATCCAGTCGATGCCGTCGTGACTGCTGAAATTGGCGTCCTCGGAGGCGATGATGGCGCGTTTGAGATGGCGTGAGATCCGATCGTAAGGCACCCAGGTATGCTTGAGCGTGGCCTTGGGATCCTTTTCCCGCAGAACGGCAAGCTGGCGATCCATGAAACTGGTGGACTCGGGATTGAACTTGGTCCACCACAGGATCTGCACGAAGAAGTAGAGCTGCATCAGCAACACCAGCGCGAGCGGCGCCAGCAGCAGCCAGAGCAGCAGCTTGCGGATCCGGCGCTTCATGAGTGCTGCAATTGCGCGCGCAGGGCTGCGTAGACAGGGGCAGTATCCGGACGGACGCCGCGCCAGATGAAGAAGGATTCGGCTGCCTGCTCGACCAGCATGCCAAGCCCGTCGCGCACGCGTGCGCCATGACTGGCGGCAAAGCGCAGGAAGACGGTGGGCATAGCCGCGTACATCATGTCGTAGGCCAGCGCATCTGGCGCAAAGATGGATGACGGCAGCGGCGGCAATGCGTCGTCCAGGCTGGCGGAGGTGGCATTGACGACCACGTCGAAGGCTTCGTCAAGCATGTCGAATTCGCGCGCGGTCATGTGTGGAAAATCCCGAAACTCGGCGAGCAACTGCTCGGCCTTGGCGCGCGTGCGATTGGCAATCACCAGGCTCGCCGGCTGCTGTTCCAGCATCGGCAACAGCGCGCCGCGGGCAGCCCCGCCTGCCCCGAGCAGCAACACGCGTTGACCGCGCAGCGGCACGCCGGCATTGTGCACGATATCCGTCACAAGGCCAATACCGTCCGTGTTCTCGCCCAGGACTTCACCATCGCGAAAGCTCAGCGTGTTGACCGCGCCCGCCGCCCGGGCACGCGGCGACAATTGCTGCGCCAGCGCGAAGGCATCGAGCTTGAACGGCACGGTCACGTTGCAACCTCTGAATCCGGCGTGTATCAGGTTCTGCACGGTTGCGCCGAATCCGTCCAGCGGTGCCAGCACGCGCTCGTAGTTGAGTGCCTGGCCGGTCTGGGCAGCGAAAGCAGCGTGGATTTCCGGCGACTTGCTGTGGGCGATCGGATTTCCGATCACTGCGTAACGATCCCTGTTCAACCCGGTCCTCCGTGCATGACCGCCTCCACGCCATGTTCGCGCGTAAATTTGAAGCGCGTGGTCATCACCCACACGTCATCCTTGCCCTGGCTGCGCATGTTCTTTGGGAAGCTGCCAAAGGGTGCAGCCCGGCTCACGATGCGGCGCGCCGCATCATCAAGCGCCTTGTTGCCGGAAGAACGTTCGACGGAAATTCCCTGGTTCGGATCTTTCTCATAAATGCTGCCGTCCTGAAAGATCGAAATGGACAGGATGAGTTCTCCATACAGCTTCTTTCCGTTCTGCTGCGGGTAGTTCAGCGTGCCGAATTTCTCGATGCGCTCTCGCACGTTGTTGTAGTAGGTCGCGTAGCCCACGGCACGTGTGCTGGGGGAAATGTGTGTTTTCTTCGGACGCTTGTTCTCGTCCTCGATGCGCTTGGCGATCTCGGCAGCCATGCGCGCAATCTGGCGGGCACTGTCCTCGGTATCCGCCCCGGTCGGGCGCGGCACGTTCTCGCGTGATTTGAGCGGCTCGGCACTGGAAGCCACGGCATTCGTAGCCGCCTTGCTCAGTTGTGCGAGCATGCGCTGCTGCTGTTCAAGCTCCTCGACTCGGCGCTGCAAGGTCTTGACGCTGTCACCGTCGACATTGCGGCGCATGTCGGGCAAAGGCGATTTCGAGCGCCCCTTTTCCGCGTTGCCGCCGCCATCCAGATTGGCCTGCGCCAGCGCCTCGGCCTTGAGCGGCGCGCGGTCGTGCTTGGCGTTGACGAGAATGACTTCCAGCCCGGGATCGGCCGGCTTGAACTTGAACGCATCAGGAGGCACGAAACGCACCGCCAACAGCACACCGTGCGCCAGCAGCGAGACGGCGAATGCCGTACTCAACAAGCGGTTTTCAAGAATGACCTTCACGCAGCCAGCTCTCCTTGGGGACGAGCGGATTTTACGTCAAAGAAACCGCGTGGCCCGCACACTTTTCACTCGTCCACCGATTCCGCGTCCGACTCGCTGTCGGCGGTCGGGCTGCGCAAAGTGTTGCCCGTCGCTGCATCCGCGTTCACATTGGTGACTTCGACAATACGTGCCTCCACCGAGAGGTCCACTTCGTCCCAGCGAATCAGCTCCAGCTTGACCTGGGTGCCGCGCGCAGTCGGCGGCATGCCGGGCAGCCGCACCACGAGCGGAATATCGGCCAGGCGCAGCATCTCCTCCTTGAGCACGACCGCATCGACAATTCGTGCGTTTTCCTGTCGCAACCAGCGCAGGCACCAATAGCGTTCGATATTCGACTGGAAATCGGTATAGCCGGCATAGGCGGCATCGAAGGCCGACACGATGGCGAACAGGTCGGCGTCCTTGGGCTTGAAAGGCGCAACCAGCGGAGCCGTGATGCCGTGTTCTGCACAGGCCAGGATTTGCCATTGATTGACGAGGTCGGTATAGCGACGCAGTGGCGATGTGCTCCATGCATACTGGTCAACACCGAGTCCCTGGTGCGGTGCGGCATGAGTCAGCATGCGCACCTGCATGCGTGCCGGCCAGCCGCCGGACGCGCCCTGTGTCCGATAGATGCCGGGCACGCCATTCTCGTGCAGCAGCGCGCCCCAGGTGCAATTGGTGAAGATGGCCAGTTCCGAGACGATCTTGTCCAGCGGTGCGCCGCGGCGCCGACGCAGGATCGTCACCACGTCATCCTCGACGTAGAAATTGAAGTCGATGCGGTTGGTCTGTTCGGGCTTCAGACCGAATGAAGCACGCTTTTCCATGCGCCCGCGCTCCAGCGCCTGCGCCCATTGCCAAAGGATCTCGATCTCTTCCTTGTGCGGGTAGTCTCCAGCGCCGGTCTGCAGCACTTCTTCCGTGACCAGATGGTCGATCTCGTGATGGCGCAGGTTGCGCGCGATTGGCACGCGTTCGGCACGGGTTTCGGTGGCCACGACCGTCCAATTGCTCGTGTCGAGAATCGCGTACAGAGAAAGCGCGGGGCAGTCGCGCCCTTCGGACAGCGTGAAACATTGAACCAGTTCATCCGGCAGCATCGTGATCTTGTCGCCCGGCATGTAGACCGTCGACAGACGCGCACGTGCGATGGCATCGACCGCATCTCCGCGCTTGATGCCCAGGCCGGGTGCGGCGATGTGGATGCCGACCCGTACCTTGCCGTCTTCCAGCTTCACGACCGACATCGCATCGTCGATCTCGGTGGTGGTCACGTCATCGATCGAAAAGGCCTGCACGTTCGCCAGAGGCAGGTCCGGCAACTGCGGCATGGCGACCGGCGGGAAGTCCGTTCCCTTCGGGAAGTATTCGTAGAGGAAGCGCCCCAGGTGCAGCTCCTTCGGCGACTCGATGCCGCCCACGGACAGCATCAGGCGCTGCGGATTGGTCTGCAGGTCGGCGCAGGCCTGGTCCAGCGCCTTCCACTCAATGCTGTTCTTGTCCGGCTTGAACAGCAATTGATGCGCCACCGGCTTCATCGTCTCCGGCAGGCGACCGGCTTTCAGATCCTCGACATACTGCGCCTGCACCAAGGCCTGCTGCCTTTTCTTCTCGATGCCGGCCAACGCCGCCTTGAGCGAGGTTTCGGGTGCGGCCTTGTAACGGCCTTTGCCCTTGCGATAAAAATAGACCGGCGCACCGTGCAGACGCAACAGCAGGCCGGCGGCTTCCTGCGGCCTGGGCGCATGTCCGAAATACTCGGCACCCAGGTCGGTAAAGGCGAACTCGTCCTCGCCTGCCACCTCCCAGATGAAATCGAGGTCGATTTCCTCGGCTAGCACCTGCGCCTCGTTCATCAGTTGCGTCGGGTCCGGCGCTTCGAACTGCAGCAGCACGTCGCGCGCCTTGACCTTGCTGCGCTTGCCGCTCGGCAGTTCAACCTGATAGGCCTCGCCTTGTTGCGACAGCACCGCGCCGGCCTTGAAATCGCCGGATTCTTCAAACAGAAGATTCATCAATTCTCAGTCTTTCTTTTCTCTGTTGCTCGGCCGTCGGCGCAGCAAGCGCAATGACGGCCGGGAGAAACAATTCGGTCACCACCAGGAGACCCCGGCGACGTCGGTACAGGCAGCGGCGTGCGAACAGGCCACCGATGCCCACACCTGCATTTGTGCCCATGTTCACGCCTGGGACCGTGGCCGACAGCGGCACGACGGTGCGCGCGAAGACGACCGGCGTACCGTCGCATTCGAGTAGCACTTCACGCCGGTGAACCTGCATGCGCCGCGCGAAGCCGAGCAGGTCGAACTCGTCGGCCAGGCTTGACGCGCGTCGCTGGGACAGGCATCGCACCCGGAAGTGCCGACAGCGTGCCATCAGCCTCTTCGTCAGCGAAATCTTGTCAAGCAGCCATGCCCGCACGGCAGGCGGCGCGTCCACGCGGCCGATGTGCGCATGCAAGCGCGCGTAGGGAACGGCGCGCACGCTCAAGCCTTCACTGGAGTGTCGACGCCACAGAATGCCAACACCCGATCCTGGTAATCGGCGAACTCCGATATGCCATGGTCGCTGCCATCGATGATGCAGTGAGTGGCGCCAGGGTAATGTGCCACCATTTCGCGCCAGTCGAGCACCTCATCGCCGGTGGCAGCGAGCAGCAGATAACGCTGTGGCCTAGTAATCCTGGCGACCGCCATGGCCTTCAATTCATCCACGTAATGCGCCTTGAATTCGAACGGCGTCTCGGAGTGATAGGCGGTCGTGGTGCCGACCTGCGTCGCCAGATCTCGCGCCGCATGCACCGCAGGATTCAGCAAAGCCGCGCGACAACCGTTGCGCTCGGCCAGGCAAGTCGCGTAAAAGCCGCCAAGGGATGATCCGATCAGAGCAACGTTCTCCGGGCCGCTTGCCTCGATCAACTGCTGCGCAAGTGCAAGCGCAGCCCGCGGCGAGGCCGGCAGCTGCGGACAAAGAAACGCATCCGCCTGACCGAGTTCGGCCATCCTTGCGGCCAGCAGGCGTGCCTTGAACGACTGCGGCGAGGAGCGAAAACCGTGCAGGTAGAGAATCATGCCGCCAGCGCGTCCAGAATCTTTTGATGCACACCGCCAAAGCCACCGTTGCTCATCACAAGCACGTGATCGCCCGCTCTTGCCGCCGCTGCAATGGCCTGAACCAGGGCGGCGAGCTCGTCGAATGTCGCCGCCTTCTCGCCGAGCGAAGCCAGCGCCGCCGCGAGATCCCAGCCGAGGGCATCCTTCCCGCTCTTCGCGCCATAACCGAACACGAGGTCCGCATCGGACAGGCTTTCCGGCAAGGCTTCCTTCATGGTGCCAAGCTTCATCGTATTCGAACGTGGCTCCAGCACGGCAAGAATGCGCGCCTTGCCGACCTTGCGACGCAGGCCGGCGATGGTGGTGGCCACCGCCGTGGGATGGTGAGCGAAATCATCGTATACGGTGATGTCCCGAATCACGCCACGCACTTCCATGCGTCGCTTGACGCTGCGAAATTTCGCCAGCGCCTCGATCGCAAGCCCAGGTGCAACACCGACGTGACGAGCGGCGGCCACGGCGGCCAGCGCATTGAGACGATTGTGCTCGCCAGTCAGCTCCCAGGCCAGCGTGCCTTGTCGCTCGCCCTTGAACAGCAGGTCAAAGCTGCCATCGTGATGCACCTGCAGCGACCAGCCCTCGCCTTCCGGCCCGCCGAACCACTCGACGTCGCTCCAGCAGCCCCGAGCGACCACGCGCCGCAACGATTCCTCGCGCCCGTTGGCGACGAGCCGACCGACGCCGGGTACCGTGCGCACCAGGTGATGGAACTGGGTTTCTATCGCCGCCAGGTCCGGAAAAATGTCGGCGTGATCGTATTCGAGGTTATTCAGGATCGCCGTCCTGGCGTGGTAATGGACGAACTTGCTGCGCTTGTCGAAGAAGGCGGTATCGTACTCGTCAGCTTCGATTACGAAGAAGGCGGAACCCGGTTCACGTCCCGACAGGCGCGCGGAAATGCCGAAGTTCATGGGTACGCCGCCGATCAGAAAGCCCGGGTGGTAGCCGGTTTCTTCGAGAATCCAGGCCAGCATCGAGGCCGTCGTGGTCTTGCCGTGCGTGCCGGCCACGGCCAGCACCCATCTGTCGCGCAGGATGTGCTCGCCAATCCATTGCGGGCCTGAAACATAAGGCAGGCCGCGGTTGAGAATCTCTTCCATCAGCGGATTGCCGCGCGAGACCACATTGCCGATCACGAACAGGTCCGGCTTCAGCTCGATCTGTTCCGGTCCGAAACCCTCGATCAGCTCGATGCCCTGGGCCTGCAGCTGCGTGCTCATCGGCGGGTAGACATTGGCGTCGCAGCCGGTGACCGTGTGGCCCGCTTCCTTGGCCAGAACGGCAAGCCCGCCCATGAAGGTGCCGCAGATGCCGAGGATATGTATATGCATGCGTATTCAGTTACAGCAGAAACGGCGGGCGCACGGCCCGGTGGCGTGGCGCAGGGAAACCCCGGCTCGACGGGAAACCCGGGATTTTACCCGACCCGCACCCGAATCTCTGCTGCGCGGTATCATCCGCTCACAATCATGTCCAGCTCAACCATCGAACAACTGCGCGCCGAGATTGCCGCCGCCGCCGCGCGCATGATCGCCGAAGACGGCGCCGACTACGGTACCGCGAAGAAGAAGGCCGCGCGCCAGATTCTCGGGAATACGAAAATGCGTGGCGACTTCATGCCTGACAATGCGCAGATCGAGGACGAAGTACGCGCTTACAACGACATCTTCTTCGGCGATTCCCAGCCAGCGCGTCTGTTGCATCTAAGGCAACTTGCATTGCGCCTGATGGACGACCTGACGGAATTCTCCCCCTTCCTGAGCGGTGCCGTACTCAATGGCACGGCTGGCGAGCATTCCGATATTTACCTGCAACTTTTCGTGGAGAACACCAAGGACGTGGAAATCTTCCTGCTCAATCGCGGCACCAGCTTCGAGGTCAGCGAACCGGCGCGCGGCGGCAGCGCGGCCGTCGCTGAAGAAACGCTCAGTTTCATGTGGCACAACGAAGGTGTGCATTTGGCCCTGTACCCGCGCGATGCGATCCGCCTGATGCCACGCAACGCGCAGGACGGTCGGCCCTTGCGTATAGACGCCAAAGGGTTGCGCAACTTGCTGGAGACGGAAGGCGGCCGCGCATGAAGATCGGAAAATCCTTTGCATTCCTTGCCATCGCTGCTTCATTCGCGGCCCTTGGGGTGCTGATTGGAAACTGGCAAACGAGTCCGGACAGCACTTCCCCGGCTGCCACCGACCAGCTCTTCACCAGTACCTTGCCTGACCCGCAAGGGCATCATCAGTCATTGGCGCAGTGGAAGGGCATGCCTCTGGTGGTCAACTTCTGGGCAACCTGGTGCGCCCCCTGCGTGGAAGAGATGCCGGAGTTGAAAGAATTGCATCACGAGCTTGCACCCAAGGGAGGGCAGGTGATCGGGGTCGGCATTGATACGGCGGAGAACATTTCCCGCTTTGCCACCAAGCTGGGCATTGACTACCCCTTGCTGGTCGGCGGCGCCGCCGCCACGGAACTGACCCGCAGCTTCGGAAACAAGGCGGGCGGACTGCCCTTCACGGTGCTGATCGACGCGGCAGGGAACGTGCGAAAGACCTACCTGGGCCGACTGAAAATGGAGGAGTTGCGCGCAGATCTCGCCAATTTATAAACCGATCGTTCGGTTTACTGGTTGACTAGCAGTCATATCGTGAACGTGCGTTGTCCTTGCCAACCGGCATATTTTGGCGGCAAAATGCGCCATCCTCGGCAAACGGAGTTGTAACTCCATGGCAAAAAACCTGCTCCTGCTCAACGGCCCGAACCTGAATCTGCTGGGAACCCGCGAGCCGGAGGTCTATGGAGCGACCACGCTGGCCGAGGTCGAGCAGGCTGCACGCGAGCAGGCCACCGCTGCCGGCGCTTCCCTGGCCTGTTTTCAGAGCAACCACGAAGGTGCCCTGATCGACCGTATTCACGCCGCACGCAACGAAGGGGTCGACGGCATCATCATCAATCCGGGGGGTCTGACTCACACCAGCGTGGCATTACGGGATGCGCTGGCAGGGGTCGCCATCCCGTTCGTGGAAGTGCATATCTCGAACATTCATCGACGCGAAAGCTTCCGTCATCATTCCTTTCTGTCGGAAATCGCAATCGGCGTGATATGCGGACTGGGCGTCCCGGGCTATTCGGCCGCAATCGATTTCGCGCTTAAAAAGCTCTAACTTTCATCATCCGGACATGAACGTTTGTGTCAACGGCATATAATCGGCCGGTTCTTCACCGTTCATTCATGCCCGAAATCATATATTCAAGGGGTTCACAAGGATCTAAGAAAACTTAAAACGCTGATCGATCTCGTCGCCGAGTCGGACATCGCAGAACTCGAAGTCACCGAAGGCGAAAGCAAGGTCCGCATCGTCAAGTCGTCCGGCGCCCCGCAAAACCAGCTGGTCATGATGCAGCCGGGAGTGCCACAGCATTCGGTGTCGGTCGCCGCGCCTGCCACCGCGCCTCAGGCAGCAGCGCCTGCCGCCCCGGTTGCGGCGGAAGTCCCGCAAGGTCATGTGGTCAAGTCGCCGATGGTCGGCACCTTCTACCGCGCGTCCGCGCCCGGCAAGCCGCCCTTCGTGGAAGTCGGCAGCAGCATCAAGAACGGCGACACGCTTTGCATTATCGAAGCCATGAAGCTGCTCAACGAGATCGACGCCGATGTGGCCGGCGTGGTCAAGGAAATCCTGGTGGAGAACGGCCAACCGGTGGAATTCGGCCAGCCGCTGTTCGTGATCGGCTAACCGAAATCAGGCGCGCCAAGTGCGCGCCTTGCCCCGCCACTTCCAGGTTCTCTTCCCATGTTCGAAAAAATCCTCATTGCCAATCGAGGCGAGATCGCGCTGCGAATCCAGCGTGCCTGCCGTGAATTGGGCATCAAAACCGTGGTCGTGCATTCTGAAGCCGACCGCGAAGCCAAATATGTGAAGCTGGCCGACGAGTCGGTTTGCATCGGCCCTGCACCGTCCGCCCAAAGCTATCTCAACATGCCGGCCATCATCAGTGCGGCCGAAGTGACGGACGCCGAGGCCATTCATCCGGGCTACGGATTCCTGTCAGAGAATGCCGACTTCGCCGAACGTGTGGAAAAGTCGGGCTTCGTGTTCATCGGCCCGCGTCCGGACTCGATCCGCATGATGGGCGACAAGGTTTCGGCCAAGCATGCCATGATCAAGGCCGGGGTGCCCTGCGTGCCCGGTTCCGAAGGCGCACTGCCGGAAGACCCAAAGGAAATCATCCGCATCGCGCGCAAGATCGGTTACCCGGTCATCATCAAGGCCGCCGGTGGCGGTGGCGGACGCGGCATGCGCGTGGTGCACACCGAGGCGGCCCTGCTCAATGCGGTGACGATGACCAAGACGGAAGCCGGCGCAGCCTTCGGCAATCCGGAGGTCTACATGGAGAAATACCTGGAGAATCCGCGCCATGTGGAAATCCAGGTCCTGGCCGACGAATTCAAGAACGCGATCTGGCTGGGTGAGCGCGACTGCTCGATGCAACGCCGTCACCAGAAAGTGATCGAGGAAGCACCGGCGCCCGGCATCCCGCGCAAGCTGATCGAGCGCATCGGCGATCGCTGCGCCGAAGCCTGCCGAAAGATCGGCTATCGCGGCGCCGGTACCTTCGAGTTCCTGTACGAAAACGGTGAGTTTTACTTCATCGAGATGAATACCCGCATCCAGGTGGAACATCCGGTAACAGAAATGATTACCGGCGTCGACCTGGTGCAGGAGCAGATCCGCGTTGCGGCCGGCGAAAAACTGCGCTTCCGCCAACGCGACATCGAACTGATTGGCCACGCGATCGAATGTCGCATCAATGCCGAGGATCCGTTCAAGTTCACACCCTCGCCCGGCCGCATCACGGGCTGGCATCCGCCGGGCGGCCCCGGCATCCGGGTCGACTCGCATGTCTATGCCGGCTATTTCGTGCCGCCGACCTATGATTCGATGGTGGGCAAGGTGATTTCCTACGGCGCCACGCGCGAACAGGCGATCCGTCGCATGCAGATCGCGTTGTCGGAAATGGCAGTCGAAGGCATACAAACCAATATCCCTCTGCATCGCGAGCTGATGGTGGATGCCCGCTTCATCGAGGGCGGCACCAACATTCATTACCTGGAGCAGAAGCTGGCCGACAAGCCGGGTTTGCCCAAGAACACCAAGGTGGCAAAGTAAACGCATGAGCTGGACCGAAATCGTCATCGAAGTCGCACGCGAGCACGCCGAAGCCCTGTCCGATGCCATGATGGAGGCCGGCGCGCTGTCGGTTTCGGTCGAAGATGCGGACGAGGGCACCGAGGCAGAACGTCCATTGTTCGGAGAGCCGGGCATGGAGCCGGCGGAAGCGGCATGGGAACGCAGCCGCGTTGTCGCACTGGCATCCAGCGATGACGACCACGGTGCCATTGTCGCGTGGGCTGCGAGCGCCTGCGGACTGGGTGCAACGCCGGCCTTCACGCTGCGCGAAGTGGCCGATCAGGATTGGGTGCGTCTGACCCAGTCCCAGTTTGATCCCATCTCCATTGGCAAGCGCATCTGGGTGGTGCCGAGCTGGCACGAAGCACCCGACCCCGATGGCTTGGTACTCGAGCTCGACCCGGGACTCGCCTTCGGTACCGGCAGCCATCCCACCACGCGCCTGTGCATGGAGTGGCTGGAAGAAAACCTCCCTGCCGGTACATCCGTGCTCGACTATGGCTGCGGTTCCGGCATTCTGGCGATGGTCGCCAGCAAACTGGGCGCGCATTCCGTCGTCGGTGTCGACATCGACCCGCAAGCGATCGAGGCCGCCCGCGCCAACAGCGAACGCAATGGCAGCACTATCGAATACGTGCTGCCGGACCAGTTCGGTCCCGGCAGCTTCGAGGTCGTCGTGGCAAACATCCTGTCCAGCCCGCTCAAGCTGCTGGCCCCGATGCTGGCCGGACGGGTCGCTCCTGGTGGCCATCTGGTCCTGTCAGGCATCCTCGCACGCCAGGCCGACGAAGTGGCGGCTGCCTATGCACCGCACCTGAAAATGTCCGTGTGGGCGGAACACGAAGGCTGGATTCTGCTGGCCGGAACCAAAAGTTCTGCCTGAGACGCGATGGCGCTCGCGACCCAGTGCCCGCATTGCCATACGACCTTCCGCGTCGCGCATGATCAATTGAAGCTGCGTGCGGGCCTGGTGCGCTGCGGTGCATGCAAGCAGATCTTCAACGGCATCGAGAACCTGATGCGGCTTGAAGAAAAGGTGTCCGCCGCAGTGCCCCCGGACACCTCGCAGCAAGCGCACGACGCTTTCGCCCCCCCGGAACCTGTCAAGGCGCCCGAATCTCCCGGCTTGCCAGAATCTTCCGTTGCGCCCGAAGCGCCGGCATGGGCTCCATCCAAGCCTGCGCAATCCGCCTTATCCTCCGGAGTCGGCCTCGATTTCCCGCGCGAAGCGAATGAGGAAAGCCACTCTCGACAGGTCGCCGCTGAAGACGAACCGGACTCCCATCAGAACGAACCCGCCGCGCCTCAGGCCGAGGCGCAGGAGTCCGTCAGGCAAGACACCGAAGACGTTGCTGCCGATGATGCGCTCTCCGCAGAAGGCGAGACTCCTGCCGAGGAAGACTTGTCCGGACAGGACGATTTATCCGACGAAGAGGCGCATGTCGACGAGGCCAACGTTGATTCCGAAACGGATGACATAAGCGCTGACCATCCGCCAGAGGATCCGTTGCTGAGAATGACGCTGCTGGACGTCAGTAGCGCAGTTCCGGCATCGTCGTCGGAGCATCCCCAGGCTTACCCGGATCCACTCGACCAGGCCATGGAGGAACTGGAGCACAAGCCGCTGCGCGGCACGCGTGCCAGCCTGACTGAAAAGGACGAAGATGGCGACGACGAGCCCAGCTTCGTGCGCCAGGGCCGCCGTCGCCAGCGATTCGGACGCGCGCTTCGCCTCGCCACCGCAACCGCGTGCGCTCTGCTGCTGCTGACCCTGCTGGCCCAGTCCGCCTATGTCTTCCGAGACCAGCTCGCCGCTCGCCTCCCGTCGCTGCAGCCGCTGCTGCTGCAGGCCTGCGCGTGGCTCGACTGCCAGGTGGGCTTGCCTGCCCAGATCGACGCCGTCACGCTGGATTCGAGCGAGCTGCATACGATGGCGTCGAACAGCGAGACACTTGCCCTATCGGTGTTGCTGCGCAACCAGAGCGCGGTTGCCCAGACATGGCCGCATCTGGAGCTCACGCTCAACGACGCCGCCGAGAAACCTTTGATTCGGCGCGTGTTCGCCCCAAGTGAATACCTTCCTTCGGACATCAGCGCACGTCTGGGTTTTCCGGCCCGCAGCGAGCAACCGGTGCGGCTGTTCTTCGAGCTTGAAGGCGTCAAGGCATCGGGCTATCGCGTTTACCTGTTCCATCCCTGACCCTCCTCCATCGACCATGACTTCATTAATCTGCGGATCACTCGCCTTCGACACCATCATGCTGTTTCGCGGGCGCTTTTCCGAAGCACTCCTCGCCGACCAGCTGCACAGGATCAATGTCGCGTTCCTGGTCCCGGAGATCCGACGCGAATACGGTGGTTGCGCCGGCAACATTGCCTACAACCTGAAGCTGCTGGAAGGCGATCCGCTGATCATGGCAACCATAGGCAATGACGGCGCGCCCTATCTCGCGCGCTTCGATCAGCTGGGTATCACGCGTCGCTGCGTGCGCACCATCGATGCCTCATACACGGCACAGGCCTTCATCACGACCGATGATGGCAGCAATCAGATCACGGCCTTCCACCCTGGGGCGATGGCCTTTTCACACGAAAACCGAGTCGTCGATGCAGGTCCGGTAAAGCTGGCTATCGTGGCTCCGGATGGGCGCGAAGGCATGCTCCAGCATGCGCGCGACTGCGCCGAACTGGGCATTCCCTTCATCTTCGATCCAGGCCAGGGGCTGCCGATGTTCAACGGCAGTGAGCTCGAACACCTGATTGCGCTCGCGACCTATGTGGCCGTCAACGACTACGAGGCCGCACTGCTGACCGAACGCACCGGATTGACGCTGGATCAGATTGCCCGGCGCGTGGCGGCACTGATCGTCACACGCGGGGATCAGGGTTCGGAGATTTATCTGCAGGACAAGCGCATTGACATCCCTTGCGTGCCTGCAGCCCAAATCGTCGATCCGACCGGTTGCGGCGACGCCTTCCGCGCCGGCTTGATGTACGGGCTGACACACGACATGGACTGGGAAACGACCGGCCGTCTGGCAAGCCTGATGGGATCGATCAAAATCGCTCACCAGGGCGGACAGAACCATGTTCTGAACCGCGCCGAAATCGACGCGCGCTTCGAAGACGCGTTCGGCTATCGGATCTGATTCGGGATATGCCGGCTCATCCGGCAGAGCCGGCCGCAAGCGCGGCGAGCAACTGATCGCTGCTCATCGCGCTGCCTGCAATCTCCACGATCTTGCGCCGGCTCGTATGGCCGGCCGCCACCGTCACCGCTGATCGGCGCAATCCAAGTGCATCGGCGAGGAAACGAACCAGGGCTTCGTTGGCCTTTCCTTCAATGGGCGGCGCCTGCAATCGAATCCGAACCACGCCCCCGACGACCTCGATCACCTCGCTCTTGCGCGCATTCGGCGTGACTTGCACCGAAAGGCGAGCACGGGCCGGGGCGGCAGTGCTCATGCCAGCCGCTGGATCAGGTCGGTGGCAATCATTAATGCAATGCGCAGTCCGATCAGTGCCACCAGAGGTGACAAATCGATGCCGCCCAGCAGCGGGATCACGCGCCGCAACGGACGCAACAGTGGCTCATTCAATGCCCGCACGAAGGGCGCCAGGGGTGCGTAGGGATTGACCCAACTGAAGATGGCCTCGATGATGATCAGCGCCATGAAGCCGTAAACCACCCACTCGCAGAAACGCAGCAGACTGAACAGTACAAGCAGCTGCACCGACAAACCGCCGAACAGCACCAGCTTGAGGGCCGTTGCCAGGACGATCACCAGCCCCGTTCCGATCAGGCTCGCCCAGTCGTAGCCGCCCGCGCCCGGCAGCATGCGCCGTAGCGGCAACACCAGCCAGTCGGTGAGCTTGTAGACGAACTGCCCGATCTGGTTTGGCGGCCGCACGCGCACCACCTGTGTCCAGAAGCGCAGCAGCAGCGCCCCGCCAAGAATGACGGCCACGGTATCGATGATCAGGGTAAGGATGCTGCTCAGCACATGGATCTCCCAATGAAAATGCCCGTTGCGCAGCATTGGAGCCACGCAACGGGCATTGTGCCCGAAAGCAGGCCAGGCATCCAAGGCGGCTCCTCAAGGGAAGCACGCCAAGGCAAGGCCCGGATCCTGATTACGGACGAGTGCCGGTCGGGAACGGCCAGGCGGCAGCCGGATTCAACACGGTCTTGGTCGCAGGTGCTGCAGCGGCCTTTTTCGGTGCAGCGGCCTTCTTCGGTGCAGCGGCCTTCTTCGGTGCTGCGGCCTTCTTCGGTGCTGCGGCCTTC
>JAEZHR010000160.1 GCA_023416415.1 Pseudomonadota bacterium | reverse complement strand
GCTGGCCGGGCACGCCCGTTTCCGTTGCCTGCGCTTGATTGATGCTGCTCAGGCTTGCAACGATTGGCCATCGAATCGGGCATACTTTCCTGCGGCGTGCCCGGAAATCGGGCTGCCTCATGCATCGTTCCCCACGCGCCACCAAGGAGAGGTCAAGGTGCACCACATCGAGTCCCTGCAATCCCTGCTGCAACCCCTCTTCCCCGGTCTGATGGGCGTCAGGCTGATCGAAGCCACGTCCGAACGCGTGGTCGCCGAGATGACGGTTCGACCGGATCTGTGCACGGCCGGGGGCATCCTGCACGGCGGCGCCCACATGGCCTTCGCCGACACGCTCGGCGCGGTCGGCACGGTACTCAATCTGGCACCGGGACAATCGACGACCACCACGGATTCAAGCACCAAGTTCATTGCGGGGGCCAAACAGGGCACCACGGTGCGCGGCGAAGCCACGGCCCTGCATCGCGGACGCACGACCATGGTGTGGCAGACGGCGATCACGAACGAGGAAGGCCGGCTCTGCTCCCTGGTGACGCAGACCCAGCTGGTGATGGAACGCAAGGCCTGAACAGGCCGTTGCGGCGAAGCCGCGTCAGATCAGACCGAGGCCGCCCAGAATCGCCCTGGTCACCGCCGCGCGGGCCGCGTTGTCGGACGGTGTTCTGACTTCGATGTTGGTCGCGTAGAAGTAAACCTTGTCGTCACGCTCCAGCCAGCCGACGAGCCAGCCGACCTGCGGCGCCCCCGGCGCGCCGGCGTTACCCAGGCCCGTCTTGCCGCTTAAGCGATAGACCGGCGTCCCCTCCAGCAGCAACAGGTCCTTGACGATTTGCGTATTGCGCCTGGCCGCGCCAAGCTCGCCGAAATGGAACCGGCGCAGGAAGTCCACCTGCTCCTGCGCCGAAATGGCGAGCTTGCCGCTCAGCCAGAATCCGTCGATGGCGCCGGAAATGTCGCGGTTGCCGTAATCGAAGCGGTCGACATAGGCCTGCATGCGCTCAGCGCCCGTGCGGCGCGCCAGCTCCTTGTAGAACCAGACCACCGAATTCGGCAAGGCAGTGGCAAGCGTGTGATCCTGAGCCCAGGCCACGGGCCACCAATCCCGGCGCGGATCGCGCGCGCTGTTCCAGGCGAGTGCAAAGTCCGGTCCGCTGGCGACGCCGCTTTCCAGCGCAATCAGCGTGTTGGGAATCTTGAAGGTAGAAGCCGGCACGAAGCGGGTGGCGGCGCGTGCGGGGTTGTGGCAGTACATGATGCCCGATTGCGGATCGAGCAGCACAAAGGTGCCGCTCACCCGGGCTTTCTCGAACGCGGGCGCGAAGTCCGCACGCTCTATGCAAGCCGCTGCGGCCCATGCCGGATTGCCGGCGACCAGTGCGATGCCGGCGGCGAACAGCGCGCGCATGGCGCGATTGAAGATGCTCACGAAGGCTCCCGTTGAAAATCTTCCTGATGAAATGGAGGATGCGAAGTGCAGCCGGTTCAAGGCAGTGCGCGGGAGTATAAGCGGGCACGTGACGCGCCGCATTTCAGTCAGGCCACCGCAAGCTTCGGCGTGTCCGCTCAGTGTTCGCAATGAAGCTGCCCGGCTCATCACTGCCGGCCATGTTCGTCGTGAAGCGCCACCACTTCGTGGTACATGGCCAGGAATCGAATGCGCACGCCGGCCCCATCCTGCATCCTGCAAGCCGATCCCGACCACAAGCCCGTGTCGGCGCCCGGCGCAACGCGATCGTCACGGCCTCGCGTCATGGAAGCCGACCCACAGAGGAACGCCTGCACGTCCGTCGGGCAATTCCCGACACTCAATTGCCGCGTGGCATAATCGTTTCACGCTGCGGACGCCTGCCGTTCGCCACATGCAGAAGCATTCCAATGTTCCGTCTCATGCGCTTCAAGGCCCTTTCCATCCCGTTCCTGCTGATGCTGTTCGCACTGCTGCCGCTGACGGCCTCGGCGGCGACGTATACCTTCAGTGGAAGCAGCTTTCCGCCCTGCAGCACGTGGAATGGTGCGTGGTCGCAATCCGGCACGACTTTTACCTGTGATGCGAGCGCAAGCCTTGCAGCCGGCGACATCATCGCGCCCGCTGCAGGCAGTACCGTCATCGCCCAGGCCGGCTGGACACTGGCCGGAAACAATACCGTCGGCAGCACCGGCGCCCCCGTCACCCTGCGGTCGGGACATGGCGATATCCAGATTGGCAGTGGCCTGAACCTGCGTGGCAACCTCGTCTCCGACTCTGGAGACATGACCGTTCTCGGCAGCAGCACGATCAACGGCAACGTGAGCTCGTCGAGCGGCCAGCTCACCCTGACCAGCACGGTCGTCACCGGATCATTGACGACCGGTGACCTGATCGTGCTTTCCGGCGGTGCGGTCAGCGGATCCGTATCGGGCCACAACGGCGTCACGACGAGCAACGGGACCAACGTGACCGGAAACGTGGTGTCAACGGGCGGCCCGGTCAGCTTGAGCGGCGGCACGATGTCGGGCAACGTGACAGGGAGAAGCGGCGTCACCGCCACCAACGGCGTGATCTTTACCGGCAACGTGCATTCTTCCAACGGCTCGATCACCTTAAGCGGAGGCTACGTGATCGGCAGCGTCATCTCCAACTGCTGCGTCGTGCAGACCACGAACACCAATATCAGCGGAGGCGTGCGCAGCGACAACAATACGGTGAACATCAACGGCGGCATGATTTCCGGAGGGGTTTACTCCAGCGGCGGCAGCGGCATCATCATCAGCAACGCAGTCGTGACCAACGGCGACATCACATCCGTCAACGTGCCCATCCTGATCAGCGACAGCAACATCGGTTCGCCGGTCAGCCTGATCGATGTCGAGAGCAACAACAACATCACCATTCGCAACAGCCAGGTCAACGGTTCGGTGATTGCGGGAGGCTGGCAGGGCAGCCTGGTCGTCGAAGGCGATTCGGACGTGACGATCATCTGCTACCCGGAGCCGTATCCGCCCGTTCCCGGAGTCTGCGACGGCACCGGCGGCGGGAGGACCATCGACCATTATGAGCTCGACCTGCCCCCCGCCGGCCTGACCTGTGAAAACACCATCCTCGCGGTGCGTGCCTGCGCCACCAATGCCGCACCGTGCACGGCCAGCCTCGCAGCCGTCTCGACCACGACCACGCTGACGGCCAGTGCCGGGAGTTTCATCAACAGCGGCGGTGCAACCATCGGCTTCACCGGCAACGGCGCCTACGTGCTTTCGGTCATGAATCCGACCCTGGTCAACTTCGGCCTGACGGCGCCCGCCGGGGCCAACCTGCAGTGCTTCCGTTTCGAAGGGACGACGCGCACGCCGACTGCGTGCCAGCTCGACGTGAAGAACTCGATGTTCCGCTTCGCCGTTCCGGATTTCTCCGCAGGCGACGGCGCCACCTTCACGATCGAAGCCGTACGTCAGGACGACCACGCACGCAAATGCGTCTCCTTCGTTCCCGATGGAGGCGTGAAGATGTGGACGGAGTACGTCAACCCGGCCAGCGGCAGCAAGACGCTTTCGCTGGGCCACGGCAGCCCGCAGCAGGTCGTCTCCCTGCCTGCGACGGAACCGGCGAGCGGCAATGTTCCATTGCAGTTCGATGCCCAGGGCGCGGCGCTCGCCGGCGTGAATTACCTTGACGCCGGACAGGTGAAGCTCAAGGCGAAATGGAATGCCACCGAAGGCGAGAGCCTCTTCGTCGTAAAGCCCTACTTCGCGATTACCGATCTGAAATGCGCGGACGACACGCCAAACCCGGGTGCGACCGGACCGTCCGGTGCCCGATTCTGTCGTGCCGGCCAGGCCTTCAGCGCCACCGTCAGGGCCGTGACCAGCGATCGCACCACACCCACGCCCAACTTCGGCAGCGAATCGCCGCCGGAAAGCCTAGTCCTTACTGCAAGCCAGGTCTCGCCGGCTGCCCTGCCCGTGCCGCCCGGCGTGCTCACGGGTGGAGCCAGCCTGGTCAAGCGGAGCAATGCACCGAGCATCGCCGATGGTGACAGCCTGATCTGGTCGGAAGTCGGCGTGATCGCGCTCACGCCCGGCATTGCCGACAGCGATTATCTCGGCGCCGGCAACGTCACGAACGATGCCGTCGTTGTCGGTCGCTTCTACCCGCATCATTTCTCGACGCAAATCACGCCGCCGATGGACTGCCCTGCCAGCAGCAGTTTCGATTGCCCCGGCAGTCGCGCCATGCCCGCCAAGGGCATCGGCTATGCCGGCCAACCCTTCCGGCTCACCGTAAGCGCACGCAATGCCAACGGCGATATCACGCGCAACTATGCGGGCAGCACCGGCTATGCGAAGGCCGGTGCGCTCGCGGCCGTGACGACGCCAGGCAGCGACGCCGCGCCAGGCGGTGAAGGCAGCGGCACACTGAGCGCGGGCACCTTGAGTGCCGCCAGCTTCGCCGACGGCGAGGCCGTGCTGACGGACGCAAGGTATGCATTCAGCACACCGCCGGGCACGCCCACCGATATCCACCTGCGGGCAAGCGAAACCGGCGGCGACGGAGTGAGCTCGAAACTGACGCCAGCCGCCAGCTCCGAAGAAGGCGGCATCCGCATCGTCCAGGGGCGCATTCGCCTGACAAATGTGGTCGGCAACGGCAAGTCGCCGCTGGACATGCCGGTGGAGGCGCAGTTATGGAGCGGCAAATCCTGGGTCCGAAGCACCTCGGACAACACGATACTTCCCCTTGAGTCGGTCATCAGCAACCCTGCCCTGCCCGGCATCGGCATCATTACGCTGGCGCAAGGGAGCGGGAAGCTCAGCCTGCCCGCCACGCCGGCCGGCAGCCACACCATCGGCATCAATCTGGGCGCAGCGGGCGCTTCGTTCGCATCGTGCGATGCCGCCCTGAGTGGCGGCACGCCCGCCCAGGTGCCGTGGCTGCGTTCGCGCAGCGGGACCTGCGCCGAATCCCAGGCCTATGCAGCCGACCCCGCCGCGCGCGCCACCTTCGGCATCTATGCGCCGGAAACAAGAAAGATGATCCATGTGCGCGAACGGTATTGAACGGGCCAGCGCGCGCGGATTCACGCTGCTCGAACTGATCCTCATACTTGTGATGGTGGGCACGCTTGCGGTCTTCGTGCTGCCGCGCCTGAATTCGAATTCCGTGAGTGGCGGCGTCTTCCGCGATCAGGTCGCGAGCACCTTGCGTCACGCCCAGAAAACGGCGACCAGTCACCGCCGGCTGGTATGCGCCGGCATTAGCCCCGCCACGCTGAGCCTGCGCATCGCGACCAGCCAGGGTGCGCTGTCCTGCAACCAGGCCCTGCCTCTTGCGGATGGCGGTGCGACCCTGCAGAGCAAGAACGGCAGCACGAACATCGCGCCTGCGCCCCTCACCCTGTACTTCAAGCCGGACGGGCGGGTCGGCCTGAGCGCAGGCAGCGGCACCAGCAACGACGTTGTCCTGTCGGTGGGCGGATTGCAGGTGGAGATCGTGGGAGAGACCGGCCATGTCAGATAGATCCGGCGGCTTCACTCTGGTGGAAGTGATTGTGGCGATCGTCGTCCTCGGCGCGGGCCTGGCCGGCCTGCTGACTGCCTTCAATACGGCGGGACGCGCCAGCGCCGATCCGATGGTGCATAAGCAGATGCTTTCGCTTGCCGAAGGCATGCTGGAAGAAATCCTGCTCATGCCGTACGAGAGCGGCCCGGGTGTCATCAACCCGGCCGGCTGCAGCCGCGTCGAAGCGGACGACATTGGCGACTATGACGGCTACGGTCCGGGAAATGGCTGCGGCCAGGCGCGCGACCTCGAAGGCAACCCGATCGCGGCGCTCGCCGGCTACGCAATCGGCGTCAGCGTGCGCAAGGATGCGACGCTGGGCGGTCTTGCCAGCGATGTCGCAAAGATCACGGTGACCGTCAGCCGTGGCGGCGAGTCGCTGTCGCTGGTCGGCTACCGGACCAATTACGCGAAGGCCGTGCCATGAGGAGATCCGGCTTCACGCTTGTCGAACTGATTCTGGTGATCGCCATCATCGGCGTACTGGCCTCGGCGCTGACCATTTTCCTGCCACCTGTCGTCAAGGGCTATGCGGACAACCGCCGGCGTGCCGAACTGACCGACACGGCCGATACCGCTTTGCGCCAGATAGCCCAGGATATCCGTCGCGCCGTGCCGAACTCCCTGATCCGGCACAGCGAGACCTGCATCCAGCTGGTTCCGACCACTGGCGGCGGACGCTACCGGATGGCAGCCGACCCCGACGAGGCCGACAGCAAATGGCTGGACACGACCGCCGAGGTCTCGGAGTTCGATGTGCTCACGCCGATGCGCACGCTGCCGGCAGTGAACGACTGGATCGTGATCGACAATCACAACGCCGGCGCCGTCTATCAGGGCAGCAATCGCGAGCAGGTGAATTCGGTCGACACACCGTCGCCGTCAAACAGCGTGTACCGGCACCGGATCGAACTGAAGAATGCCAAGCAGTTCCCGCCCGGCTACGACGGTGGACGCTTTGTTGTCGTGTCGAACGAGGAGCAATCGGTGTTCTACAGCTGCGACGGGGCGGGAAGCCTGTACCGCATCAGGGCGGGCTTCGACGCCACCGCCGCGACCTGTTCTGCTGCCGGTGCGCGCGTGGCAAGCGATGTCGAGAGCTGCGTATTTTCCTACGAGGTCGGCGTGACCGAACGCAGCAGTCTGGTCCGGATGCAGCTGCAGTTGATGCGCGATGGCGAACGCATCACCCTGAGCCATGGCGTGCACGTGGAGAACGTGCCATGAAGCGCCAGCACGGATTCGCTCTGATCGTCGTCATCGCCGTGCTGGTCGTCCTTGCGGCCATGGCGGCGGCCGTGGTTTCGTTGAGCGCGTCACAGCAGATCGGCTCGGCCCAGGACGTGCAGTCTGCGCGCGCCTGGCAGGCGGCGCGTGCGGGCAACGAGTGGGGGCTGTATCAGGCACTGCAGAACGGTCAATGTCAACCGGCATCAACGCTCGACCTGCGTTCTGAAACCGGCTTCAGCGTGACGGTGTCGTGCGAAAGCACCACTTTCAACGAAGGCGAGAGCGCCCCCGGCACAACCCGGCCCGTCACGTTCTACGGGATCACTTCGGTCGCCTGCCCGGCAAGCACCTGCCCCTCGAGCGACCCGGCGACCGTCGCCGCACCCGGTTATGTAGAGCGCACGCGCGTGGTACTGGCGAGCCAGGATTGAACCTGAAGTTCAGACCGGCTCCCCAGCCCGGCGCCCTTCGTGCGAGCGTGCAAGTGCCGGCATGCTTCAGTTGTCAGTCGCGATGTCCTTGTGCTAATTTTTGCAATTTTTCAATGCACATCCAGCATTGAATCCGCACTCTTCGCGCATGGCGTGCATCGAAGGCGGGTTGGCATGGAAAGGACTCGAGTCAGATGCGCCATCATTGCGGTACCGAAAATGCAGACCACCTGAAGTTCTGCAAGGGATGCGGCGAACGCCTGGCTGCGCCCGTTGAACACGCTCCCAATCCCGTCGCAGTTGCAGAAGCCGGCATCGACGCGGCATGTCCGCAATGCGGCACGGCCTGCGCGCCGGGCAAGCGCTTTTGTCCTGGATGCGGAACCCGGCTCGAAACTGGCGTCGCACCGGCTGGGCAGCCTGCAATCGCCTCCGAAGAGCGGCATGCGGCCGCACCAGTTCCCGTCTCCCAGGATGCGCACGATGCACCGGC
>JAEZHR010000314.1 GCA_023416415.1 Pseudomonadota bacterium | reverse complement strand
GGTGCCGACAATAGTGCAATAAGTGGCGGGATTTGGCAAGGGGCACGAAACAAAGTTCAAAAAAAGACATCCATGGCGCGCAAGATTTGCAATTACGCACTCCGCTTGAGCATCAGGGCAAACAATTCGTTGTTATGGTGAATGCCCAGCCGG
Source organism: Pseudomonadota bacterium (assembly GCA_023416415.1). Taxonomy (GTDB): domain Bacteria; phylum Pseudomonadota; class Gammaproteobacteria; order Burkholderiales; family Burkholderiaceae_D; genus Noviherbaspirillum. The sequence goes on along the minus strand of JAEZHR010000314.1, from coordinate 3,109 downwards.
TCGAATGCACGGTTGCGATAGGTCTTGACCGTGGTTGCGCTGATACCAAGGTCGCAGGCGATGCCGTCATGGCTCATCCCCGCCAGGAGGCGGGTGCAGACGTCGAGTTCGCGTTCCGGCATGGCCGGAACAAGACGTTTCAGGCAGGTGCGGAAATCCGCCTTCGACGGCCGGACAAGTTCCTGCATCCGTTCGCTCAGCGTAATCTGGCGCTCCACCAGCGCAAACAGGCTTGGCGCCAGTCCGGCGAACATGTCCAGGTCGCGATCCCGGAACCGATCCTGGTCGGCATGGCGGTACAGATTCACGCTCAGGATGGAATCGTCACGAAATACGCGGGCAACCGACAAGCGCTCGCGGATATGATGCCGTTCGTAGATGGCGAGGCGGTGCTGCGGATCGGATACATCGCCGGCATGCAGGTGCAACGCTTTCAGCGCAGGCGATGCGTCGATGCCCAACGCATCGAAGGTACGGTCGCGCCGGTACAAATGATCGCGGTAGACCTGAAAACACGCGCCAGTCGTGTCTCGGCGCCGGAAACTGCCGGAAAGATAGCAAATGGGAGGGCGCGTCCTGTGCACGCGATACACGCTCCACGATCCCGCTTCCAGCGCCTGATTCAGCTGGCACAAGCCCTCGACCGTGAATTCGGAGGATCCGATGTGCGCGATCATGCCGATCAGGGCTGCCTGGGCAGCGTCGGCCGAAGCGTTTGCATCGTTACAGAGGTTCCAGACATCCATGGCTGTCATCCCAAACGTTTGTCCTCCTTCGGGAGGACAGCAGGCACATGCGATGCCAACTAGGATACATCACTGTCGATGCAGGGCGGCATCTCTTGCGCCCCTGCGATCTGCAGCACCCACCGATCGAAACGACAGAAAGGAACACCATGTCCCCTCGCCCGGAGAATGACGCATCGGAATGGGCCCGCCCGCCTGATCTGAGCCTGCTGTGCCGGATCACGGCGCGCGTCGCTGCCCCGGTGACCATCGGGGAGACGCCCTTCGGCCTGCGCCGCTTCATTCCCATCGTCGGCGGTACCGTCGAAGGCAACGGCATGCGCGGCGAAGTGCTCGCCGGTGGCGGCGACTGGCAGATCCAGCGCGCCGACGGCACCCTCGACATCCGCGCCCACTATGTGCTGTGCCTGTCCGACGGCGCTCTGGTGGAGGTGAGCAGCCAGGGCTACCGGCACGGCAGTCCCGAGGTGATGGCGCGCCTGCTCAAAGGAGAGCCGGTTGCTCCACACGAATACTACTTTCGCACCGCCATGACCTTCCAGACCGCGGCTTCCGACTGGTCGCACCTGAATTCCGTGGTCGCCATCGGCAAGGCGATGCGACAGCCGGATGCTGCAGTGCTGGACGTGTACCAGGTTGGATAAGCCGGGCAACTGAACCCACAACCGTTTCTACAACATTCAATCAAGGAGACAAACCATGCAAACCGTACGCCCGTTCCCCCTGAAGAAACTTGCCGTCGCGGTCGCCGCGCAGTTCGCGCTGCTCGGCGCCGCCCATGCGGACATCACTGTCGGCGTGATCCTCTCGCTCACCGGCCCCGCCGCGTCGCTCGGCAAGCCGGCTGAAAACACGGTGCGTCTGTGGCCGGAGACGATCGCCGGCGAAAAAGTGAAACTGGTCATCCTGAACGACAACAGCGACCCGACCGAAGCCTCGAAGCAGGCCTCGCGCCTGATCACGAGCGACAACGTCGATGTCATCGTCGGCTCCTCGATCACGCCGCCATCCATCGCCATCATGGAAGTTGCGGGTCGCAACAACACGCCGTTGATTTCGCTCGGCGGCGGAAACGCCATCATCGAACCGACCGAGGGACCGCGCAAGTGGGCTTTCAAGATGGCCGCACCCGAGGCCCTGTCCGTGGCCAAGACGGTCGAGCACATGAAGGCGCAGAAGATCAAGAAGGTGGGCGTGATCGCGGTCACCACCAGCTACGGAGAGGGCTTTCTCAAGGCCTTTAACGACGCTGCCCGGGACAACGGAATCGAGGTCGTGGCCACCGAGCGCGTCGGCGCGCAGGACGTTTCCACGACCTCCCAGGCCCTGAAGCTGATCGGTGCCAATCCGGATGCCATCTACATCTTCAGCTTCGGCACGCCGGGTGCCACCCCGCACCTGGAGCTGGTCAAGCGCGGCTACAAGGGCACGATCTACCAGACCCATGGCGTGGCCAACGCCGACTTCCTGCGCATCGGCGGCAAGGATGTCGAAGGCGCCTACCTGGCGGTGTCGCCGGTGCTTGTCGCCGAACAGCTGGCCGACAACAATCCGACCAAGAAGCCGGGCGTCGAATACGTGACGAAGTACGAAGGCAAGCACGGGGCGGGCACGCGCTCGCAGTTCGGCTCGACTGCGTGGACCGCATTGAACTGGCTGGAGGCGACGGTGCCGGTGGCACTGAAGAAGGCGAAGCCGGGTACGCCGGAATTCCGCGCCGCCCTGCGCGATGCGCTGGAGGGCATGAAGGAGGTCGTGAGCCCGGAAGGCGTGTTCAACATGTCCCCGTCCAATCACAACGGGCTGGACATGCGCGGTCAGGCCATGGTGAGAATCGAGGGCGGAAAGTGGAAGTTGGTGCAGTAGTTGCGATTGCCCCTCCCCCTGCGGGGAAGGGCTTTTTTCCGATGCGCCGACGCGTTGAAAGCTGCGTGCCCCCACTTCGAAAGAAGGGCGGAGAAAAGAAAGAGAAAGGAAAAAGGAAGGGACGAAACGGATGGCAGGGCTGGCTGAAACGCAGAACGGCGCTTGCGCCGTTCTGCAGATGATTGAATGCGTTTTCAGCGCACTCAGGCAGTCCCGCCGACCGTCATGCCGTCGATGCGCATGGTCGGCTGACCGACACCGACCGGCACGCTCTGGCCTTCCTTGCCGCACACTCCGATGCCGCTGTCGAGGCGCATGTCCTTCCCGATCAGGGAAACACGGTTAAGCACATCAGGCCCGTTTCCAATCAGCGTTGCGCCCTTGACCGGATAGCTGATTTTGCCGTTTTCGATCATGTAGGCTTCGCTCGCCGAGAAGACGAACTTGCCGTTGGTGATGTCGACCTGACCGCCGCCGAAATTGACGGCATACAGCCC
>JAEZHR010000274.1 GCA_023416415.1 Pseudomonadota bacterium | reverse complement strand
GTGTTGGCCATGTCCTGGCCCCAGTCGGTGTTCTCGTACAGCATGGCGACCGTCTTGGCCTGCTTGCCCGTGGTCTTGTTCGCGTATTCGACGAAATCGACCATGCTCTGGGCATTGCCGGATGCCGGCACCTGTACGGGGCGGAAGATGTACTTGAAACCGCGCTCGGTAATGTCGGCCTTGGCGGCGAGGTCGATGACCCACGGGGTCTTGTACTTTTCCGCAACCACGGTCGCGGGGTGAGTCGTGCCGCTCTGGAACGCACCCATCAGGACCGGCGTCTTCTCGCGCGTGATCAGACGTTCGGTTTCGGTGATCGCAACCTTCGCGTCACCGCGCGTGTCGACTTCGACCAGTTCGATCTTGGCACCGCCGAGCGACTTGATGCCGCCTTCATCGTTGATGTGCTTGACAGCCAGGTGCGCGGCGCGGCTCATGTCGCGTCCGATGGACGCAGCCGCGCTGCCGGACAGAGGAATCAGATAACCGACGCGGACAGGATCGGCCGCGTAGGCGCCGGAAGCCGGGATGGCGAAAGCACTGACTGCGGCGACCGCAGCAGCGACGGCCTTGATGGCCAGCATGGGCCTTCCTGCCGAAGGACGAGATTTCAACATGTTAGATGTCTCCGTGGTGAATGGTTAGTTGTCCAACTGGTTCATGAAAAGACACTGCACTAAGAATCTGAGCGAGCCAGTACTGCGTACGTGGCGTCGATCAGCCGGTCGGCCCGCCCGTTCAGCAGAACGCCGGGCCCCATCTGGTTCATCGTATAGGCGAAGCCCATACGGTTTTCGGGCGATGCAAATGCAACCGATCCCCCCGCGCCTACGTGACCGAAGGCATCCGCGCCGAGCACGGCGCTGTCGAGCCCGCGCGCGCGGTTGTCCATGCTGCGCATGAAGCCGCCGCCGAAACGGGTCGGCACCAGCAGGCAGGCATCCATGTGCGTGGCCGAAGACACTTCAACCGCCTTCTTCAGGCGTTGCGGGTCGATCAGCCGCAGGCCGTCGCGCGCACCTTCCATGGCGAGCGTGCCGTACAGACGCGCGAGGCTGCGGGCATTGGAGATGCCGTTGGCCGCCGGGATCTGCGCGGCATGCCCCGCACGCTTGTTGAATCCGCTCGGACGCCAGCCGCCGGTATTGCGGAAGTAGAGCGCCGTGATGCTGTCCGGCTGCTCCATGATCGCGGCCTCGAAGGCATTGCGCGGCGTGGCCGAGCGGGGCGCCGGGATGATGGGCGCAACGCGGCTTTCGTGCTCTTCCGGCAGGCCGATCCAGAAATCGATGCCGAGCGGATCGGCCACGCGCTGGCGGAAGAATTCGCCGACCGACACGCCGGATACCCGACGCACCAGTTCACCGACCAGCCAGCCGAAGGTCAGGCCGTGATAGCCAACCCGCGTGCCCGGTTCCCAGAATGGCGCCTCGCGCTCCAGGCGCGACACCATCGCCTCCCAGTCGAAGGCCGCGCCGTCCGGCAGTTCTTCGCGCAGCGCCGGCAGCCCGGCGCTGTGGTCGAGGAACATGCGCGGCGTGATGCCGCATCGCGCGCTGTCTGCGAAGGCCGGCCAGTAGTGATGCACCGGCTTGTCCAGATCGAGCAGGCCATCCTGGGCCAGCAGATGCGCGCACAGGGCAGTCGCCGGCTTGGTGATCGAGAACACGATCGAGATCGTGTCGCGCTCCCACGGCGTGCGCTGCGCGGCATCCGCATAACCGCCCCAGAGGTCGAGCTGCGGCTGGCCGTCGATCTCGATGGTCATCGAGGCGCCGACCTCGCCGCTTTCCTGGAAGTTGCGGATGAAGGCATCGCGTACCGGCTCGAAGCGCGGCGTGCACCATCCCGCCACGACATGGCGCGGATCGTCGCTGAGCCGGTGAAGGATGGCAGAGGTACTCATGGCTTAACGCGTTGCCGGAGCATTCGCCGCGAAACCGAGCAGGTAGCGCAGGTCGTTCGACAACGTGGCCGCCACGGCCGGCGACATCGTGGACTTGAAGTCCGTGAAGGTGCGCAGCCAGGACAGGTTGTAGTTGCAGAGAATCGCGCGACGCGGATTGTCGGTTTCGTTCGGTCCCGAACGGTGCCAGGTGTTGGACAGCCAGATGGCGACCGAACCGGCCGGCGCGGTCAGCGTCACTTCACCTTCGAGCGAAGACGTGGTCCAGGGCGGCGACTTGCGCAGCTTGTGGCTGCGCGGCATGACGCGCGTGGCGCCGTTGTGTTCGGTGAAGTCGTCGAGCAGCCAGACGTTCTGGATCGTGAGCGGGAATTCCGGCAGCGGCTCGGCGATCTGGCCGAGCGGGGCATCGACGTGCCAGGAGCCGCCTGCGGTGTGCGGGCCGATGCTGGTCGACTGAAAGTCATGCAGATTGCAGTCCTGGCCGAGGATGGAACGCACCATCGGCAGCACGACCGGATGTTCGATCAGCGGAGCGAGTTCCGGCGCCTTGTTGATCAGGTTCCAGACGCGCTGCGACTTGTCCTGATCGAACATGGTCGGCAGGTGCAGGAAGTTCTTCGAAACCTTGTTGATCGGCACCGGCCAGCGCGTGCCCGCATTCTGGTGGCGATAGTAGCGGGTGCGCGCAACCATGCGTTCGGCTTCGGCATCGCTGATGTCGTAGGACTTCTTGAAGTAGGCCAGAATCTCCGCCTCGTCTTCAAGCGGCGCGCCCTCGGTCGGGTGATAGGGCTGTTCGCGCTCCTTCTCCATCAGTTCGGCGACCTTGCTGCGAGCCAGCTCGAGCATCTCGCCCGAGAGCACATTTTCGATAACTGCATAACCTTCTTCGGCCAGTTGTTTCGTAACGGCCTGAATATCAATTTCACGCATTTCTACGTCTCCTTCTGGGTTTCGGCTTGAATGTGCATACTGGCTTGCGTGCCGGCGCCGATCGGCACAGCCCTCAACTCCCTGCGCGCCAGCTTTCCAACACTGGTCTTGGGCAGGGCGTCAATGAATCCGATCGCACGCGGAACCTTGTAGCGCACCATCTGCGATGCGCAGTAATCGATCAATGCGTGGGCCGCCGGCTCCGCGCCCGGGCGGGGCACCACCCATGCGTGGACAACCTGTCCGTAATGCGGGTCGGCGACGGCGAAGGAGGCCGCATCCGCCACATCGGGGTGCGTCATCAGCACGTCGTCGATCTCGCGCGGATAGACATTGAATCCGCCCACGTTGACAGTGTCGAACTTGCGCCCCTTGATGAACACGTAGCCGTCGTCATCGATGACGGCGATGTCGCCGCTGTAGAGCCAGCCGTCGCGCAGCGCGGCGGCCGTTTCTTCCGGACGATTGCGGTAGCCGCCCATGACGTGCGGGCCGCGCACGCGGATTTCGCCTTCCTCTCCGGGCGCAAGCACGCGGGACGGATCGTCAACATCGACAACCTGGAGTTCGCTGCCCGGCACCGGCAGACCGACGGAACCCGTCTTGCGCACGCCGCGTTGCGGGTTGTAGGTCATGCACGGTCCGGCTTCGCTCATGCCGTAGCCTTCGAGAATCGGGCAGCCGGTCAATGCCTCCCAGCGCACCAGGATTTCCGGCGGCAGCGGCGCCGCGCCCGAATAGCAGGAGCGCAGATTGCTCAAATCGGATCCCGGCAAGGCCGGATGCGAGACCAGACTGTGGAAGATCGTGGGCGCGGCCGAAAAGACCGTCACGCGCTCGCGCGCAAGCGTCTCCAGGGTTGCTTCCGGATCGAAGCGCCGGTGGATGATCAGCTCGGATGCCGCATAACAGGACAGGTGCAGCGACATCGCAACCGCCGACACGTGAAACAGCGGCATGACGCACAGGCCTTTCTCCTCGCCGTAGTGCGTGGGCAGCAATGCCTCGCGCTGCGCGAGATTGAACGCCAGATGCCGATGGCTGATGTTGACGCCCTTGGAGCGCCCGGTCGTGCCGCCCGTGTACTGGAGCGTGGCCAGATCGTCGTGCGTGGGCAGGTCGGCGGGAAGTACGGCGCGCTCGTCCGCCAATGCGGCAAAGGATGCGCCGCCGGACGCGGGAACGATCCGGTCCGCCGGCAGTGCCGGCGCCCATTCGCCCAGCGCGGCCTTGGTCGTCTGATCGTGCACGATCATGCACGGTGCGGCATCGTCCAGAATCAGTTTTAGCTCGCGCGCGCTGTAGCCCGGGTTGAGCGCCACCACCTGCCCGCGCAATGCATGCACTGCATAGGTCGCAACCGCCAGGTCGAGCGAGTTCTGCATGACCAGCGCAACCCGCTCTCCGGGCGCGACCCGGTCGCGCCAGCGTTGCGCAAGTGCGGCCACAGCCGCTGCGTACTGGCGATAGTTCAGGCGCGTGCCTTCGAAGCTGAGCGCAGGTGCATCCGGCCGCTGCTGCGCCGCATCGGCCAGCATGTGCACGACCGACACGGGAACGCGCGGCAAATTCCACGGATTGGATGCAAGCCAGTTCATGCGGAGGACTTTCCTTCGGCACGCTTCGCCAGGCGCATGTCGGTCTCCTGCCACACCGTCGGCCGGCCACTTTCACGGCCAAGCAAGGTGATCGGGTCGCGGTTGTCGATGTGTCCGTACTGACCCTTGTAGATGCTGTAGCCGCACAACTGCTGCAGCCGAACCGGGAGGCGCGCCGCGACTTCGCGCGGAATGCCGAGCTGCAGGTTTTCCTGCTGGCGCATCCAGCCGGCGCAGTAGTAGCAGGACAGCGCGTAGCGCCGCTCCTGCGTGGTGTTGGCGCCGCCCTTGTGCCAGAGCGCGCTGTCGAACAGCATCACGCTGCCGGCCGGCATGGTGGCGGCCACGGTCTTCACTTCGGCGCCGTACTTCGGCGGGCTGTCGAACTTGTGGCTGCCGGGGACGATCTGGGTAGCGCCATTGGACTCGGTGAAATCGCTCAGGGCCCAGATGGCGTTGACGGAAATCGCCTTGCGCGGGCGCACCAGCGGCAGGAGCTGGGTGTCTTCATGCAGTGGCTGGGCTTCCTGTCCCGGGCCGAGCGTCAGGGTGCAAAGCGAGGACAGCAGCAGTTCCGGATCGAGGATCGCCTCCGCCAGCTGCAGCACTTCCTCCTGCAGGGGAACCTTCCAGAAGAGCTCGTCATAGACCAACAGGTTGTTGATCCGGACCGTCTTGAAGCCTTCAAACGAAGTTTTCGCGTAACCGAAGCCGTGTTCCTGCTCGACGCGCAGCAGGGCATTGACCAGCGATTCGGTCATGGCCGGATCGATCAGGCGCTCGAATACGACATACCCGTCGCGGTCAAACTGATCGCGATACTGCTCCAACTGTTCTGTGCTCAGCATGCTCAATAACCTCTCAGATGACTCAAACCCGGACGTTCCATTGCTTCGGCTCGTCCACTTCAATCATTCGTTTCAACGACATTCGCAAACCGGCTTCCACAAATTGCGCGCTTCAGCGCACGGCGGCACCCCGGCCGGCCGCACCATGCAGATCCAGCGCACGGCGGTTGCCAATCCGCCGCGCAATCCACTCGTCCAGTCTTTGCTCGACATCAGCGGGCAGATGCAGCCCCAGCTTCGAGCGCCGCCACAGAATGTCCGCGCCGGTGGCCGCCCATTCGAACTCGATCAGATATTCGACTTCGGCCGCATACAGGAAAGGCGCGATTTCCTCGCCCATCTGTGCCAGCTCGCTGCGCCCCTTCAGCAACAGATGAATGCGCGTGCCATAGGCCCGGACATAACGCTCAACCAGCGAAGGCGGCAGCCATGCGTAGCGCTTCTGCTGCTTCAGGACGCAGTTGTCGAATTCCAGAACCGAGCGATTCGAAGGATGCTCGCCAAGCAGATCGCCGCCGGGCAGACAGGCATCGGCGGTCCAGGCCGGCTGGCTGCTGCCGAGCACAGGGCTGATGCGGTCGACGGCTTCTTCTGCCAGTTTTCTGAATGTCGTGATTTTTCCGCCGAACACGGACATCAACGGTGCGCGCTGCTGCTCGCCTTCACCGGTATCGAGTTCAAGACGGTAATCGCGCGTGACGGCGGATGCCTGTGTGGAGGCATCGTCGAGCAAGGGCCGCACGCCGGAGTAGGACCAGACCACATCTTGCGGCGTGGTGCGCTTTTCGAAGTAGTGATTCGCCAGCTCGCAGATGTACTCCACCTCTTCCGGGCTGATTCGCACCTCGTCGAGACTGCCCTGGTAATCGAGGTCGGTGGTCCCCAGCAGAGTGAAATCGCGCTCGTACGGAATGGCGAACACGATACGGCCATCCGCATTCTGAAAGATGTAGGCGTAAGAGTGATCGAAAAGCTGCGGCACGATGATGTGGCTGCCCTTGATCAGCCGCAGCGACCTGCCTTCCGCATGCGGCATCGCGCTCTGCAGAAAGCGCGCAGCCCAGGGGCCGGCGGCGTTGACCAATGCGCGCGCGCGCACGCGCAGGGTCGTTCCGTCAGCCTTGCGCAAGGTCGCGATCCAGTGATCGGCATGACGCTGCACCGATTCGCAGTGACAGCGCGGCAGGATGCGTGCGCCTTTCTCGGCCGCCCCGACCGCGTTCAGCACCACGAGGCGCGCGTCATCCACCCAGCCGTCGGAATAGACAAAGCCGCGCGTGTAGCCGCTCTTGAGCGGCGCGCCCGCCGGGTGGCGCCGCAGATTCACGCCGCGCGACCCCGGCAGCAATTCGCGGCGCGCAAGCATGTCGTACAGGAACAACCCCGCGCGGATCATCCAACCCGGACGCTGCTTGTGTTCATGCGGCATCACGAAGCGCAGCGGACGCATGATGTGCGGCGCGGCCCGCAGCAGAACCTCACGCTCGATCAAAGCCTTGCGCACCAGCTGGAATTCATAATGCTCCAGATAGCGCAGACCGCCATGGATCAGCTTGGTGGAGGCCGACGAGGTATGCGATGCCAGATCGTCCTTCTCGCACAGCACGACCGACAGCCCCCGTCCTGCAGCATCGCGTGCGATGCCGGTGCCATTGATGCCGCCTCCGACAATCAGCAGGTCGCAGTCGAAATCCTCGGGAATCTGGTGCATCGGCATTCGCAATTTCGCGCAGAAATATGAGATATTCACGTTGTCGAGCGATACGATACGATACGAAACGAAAATAAGTCAACACAAACGCGCAACACCGGCGTGCCCCATGGTTCATTTTGGTCAATAATTTCGCCTAAACGAAAATAAAAGAATAGAAATGACACTGAATCCACGCCAGCAACGGCTGCTCGAATACCTGCGTGCCCAAGGCACCATCTCGGTCGAAGATCTGGCCAGGCGCCTGGACGTCACCCCGCAAACGGTACGGCGCGACGTCAAACTGATGGAAGAAGCGAAACTGCTGACGCGCTATCACGGCGGTGTCGGCCTGCCTTCCTCGGTGGAAAACATCGACTACAGTCACCGCAAGGTCATGAACATCGAGGCAAAGCGCCGCATTGCCGCCACCGTGGCCGCGCGCGTGCCTGCGGGATGCTCATTGCTGATCAACATCGGCACGACGACGGAAGAGGTCGCGCGCGCCCTGGGTCGTCATGCAGATCTGCATGTGGTGACCAACAACCTGAACGTGGCCGCGATTCTGGCCGACAACCCCCGCTGCGAAGTCATCGTGGCCGGCGGCGTCGTGCGCAACCGCGATCGCGGCATCGTCGGAGAAGCCACTGTCGACTTCATCCGGCAGTTCAAGGTCGACATTGGCATCATCGGGATTTCCAGCATCGACAACGACGGGACGCTGCGCGATTTCGACCCCCGCGAAGTCAAGGTTGCGCAGGCGATCATCGAGCAGTCGAGGGCCGTCTGGCTGGTTGCGGACCGTGACAAATTCGGTCGGCAGGCCCTGGTGCGCATGGCACATTTGTCCCAGGTTGCCGCCCTGTTCACGGACGCGCCGCCTCCAGCCAACATGATGCCGATGCTCCGCGACGCGGGCGTGGAAGTGGTGATCGCGCAAGAGGACGATCCGGGCCTGCCTCCCCTGCAGGCCTGAGCCGCTTGCCATCTGCCCGCAAGCGCGGAATGTGCCTGCCTTGCGCAGGCGTTCACGAGCGCTGCGCTACATCCTCGACACTAAGCGCACGGCACCTTCTCGATCTCGGCTTCGCTCAATGCGGGACCGTCGCCGAAGATCGACAGGACATTCATGAAACTGGCCTCCGGCGCCGCCGTCAGATGCAGCGCTTGCAGCGTGACCGGATGGCGCAGGCTCAAGCCGACGGCTGCGAGCATCAGGCGCCCTTGCCCGAAGCGCTCGGCGAAATAGCGGTTGTGACGCCCGCGTCCGTGATAGGCGTCACCGATGATCGGGTGACTGATGTGTTTCATGTGGCGACGCAACTGATGACGGCGGCCCGTTTCCGGATAGAGCGCGACCAGGCTGTAGCGGCTGCTCGGATACCCTTCGATCTGCACCGGAATCTCGGCCGTCGCGAGTCGACGATAGCGCGTGCGCGCCTCGCGTTCAGGCGCAAGCGCATCGCCTGCAATCTTCTGCCCGCGATCATCCGTCTCATCCCGCAGCGGGTGATCGATGAATCCCTGCTCCGGCGTCCAGCCGCGCACCATCGCCAGATACGTCTTGCGCACTTCACCGGCCATCAACGCCTTGCCGAGCACGCTCGCCGTACCTGCATCCAGCGCAAACAGCAGCAAGCCTGAAGTGGGGCGATCCAGCCGGTGCACCGGATAGACATGTCGGCCACCGTTCATCGCGCGCGCGTATTGCAGCGCGAACTCGGTTTCGTGCCGGTCGATTGGGCTGCGGTGCACGAGCAATCCGGCGGGCTTGTGCACGGCGAGCAGCCAGGGATCGCGGTAGATCTGCGTGAGCGGATTCGGGGCCGATGAAGCGTCCTTGTCCAAACAATCCTCGTTTCTTTCTTGTTGCTGTCCGCGTGCATGGGCCGCGGCGAGTGGCGAATGCTATGCCTTTCGTCGGGCGAGGGGAAGGATGACGGGTGCTCCCCGGATTCCAGGAAGGTTTGCCTGGCGATTCCAACCCTGGCCGCACCTATCCGATTGCAAATATTGCAATGCCCTACTCCGCCCCTTAACATGCAGATGGTTGTGTATTTGCCAATTTCAATCCAGACCACCACTTGCATCGCGGAGAAATCAAACGGGAGAGGTGATGGCGTTTCCACACTATGAATACCGTGTCCGCCCCGGTGACACGCTCAGCGGAATCATCTACGCCACCTACGGCTGGACATCACACAACCAGCCCGTCACCTACCGCGAAACACTGCGCGGCCTGCTCGCCATGAACCCGCACATCGCCGATCCCGACAGAATCCGCGTGGGCGACATGCTTCGCCTGCCGGACAGTCCGAATTCGGTAACGCTGCGCAACTCCGCAAAGACCATCCTTCATGGTCAAGGATTCGTCAGCGACCTGCCAGATTCGGAACGCGAGCAAGTCATCGCGCTGGCCCGGCTTGCCGAGAACACCGGCTGGCTGACCATCCCCGGCAGCATCGCCGCCGGCACCGCCTCGAATCTGCTCAGTCACGGCGACCGCCAACTGCTTGAGGACATCGGCGATTTGTACGCCGAGTACAAGAGCGGGCGCATCAGCAAGTCACGCTACCAGGCGCAGCGTGTGGCGAAAATCGCCGAATTCCGCCGCAATATCGGACCTTTCGAGAAACTGTTCTTCCCGCGCAAAGGCGCCGTGACTGCGATGCGCGGAAATCGCTGGCTGCTCCCGTCCACGCTGAGTCAGATCCAGATGACGCATCTGCGGCGGTTGGCTGGGTTCGCCAAGAATGGGGGCATCGTTTTAACCGGATTAGGGGTGACGGCGGCCTGCGCGCAGATCGCGCATACAGTTGATCAGAAGGAGAAGAACCAAATCTTTTTAGAGTCGGTGGCAAGTGCTGCGGTTGGGAGCTTCGCTGGAGGCCTTCTCTCTCTGTTTCTAATTTCAAGCCCAGTCGGTTGGGGTGCGGCGCTCGTCCTCGCCATTGGAAGCACGGGTAGCGGTTGGCTTGCCGGGAAGGGAACGGTTCGTCTTCATGACACCTACCGCAACAAAATTGATTTCGTGAACGGACTTGGAATCGACAAGGTGTGTCGCAAATGACTGGACTTCACGTTTTCTATCTCTTGATGGGCACCTTCGCCAGTGCTTTCATTCTGATCCCTTGCGTGGTCGCAATGCAGTTCCTGATGCCGCGCACGGTGCTGAAGCGCTACTGGAAGGAGCCCTACTTCCGTCCATTTGAGCTCGTTCTCTTCACAGGTGTACTCGCACCAATACGGACCCTCATGTTCATATGGGCAGTCGTGTTTCCCCGTCTCGGCAAGAAGCGCAATGTGATTGGGGTGCGCGAAATGGTGCCCCGGTGGTATCGGGCGTTCGCGTGGGTCATTGCGCTATGGGTGTTGGGAGCGGCGTTGATCATATTCGTGATCAACGCTGGAACGTTCGCATATGACTACTTCATTGGTCTGCCGATCGCCTCGTAGTGAGGCTGTCAGATGCGACGGCTCGGGGGGATTGTTCTGACTGGCGTAGGAGTGACGGTGGCGTGCGCGTAGATTGCGCATACGGTTGGTCAAAAGGCGAAGAACGAGATTCTTGCGGAGACGGTGGTGAGTACGGCCTTGGTGCAAATGACGGCAGGACGTGTTTGACGAGAAGCTGGCGAATGCACCAGGCG
>JAEZHR010000410.1 GCA_023416415.1 Pseudomonadota bacterium | reverse complement strand
GCGTGAGGCCGTCCGGCATGGCGGCCGGTGGCGTCTCGGGACGGTCAATGGGCTGGACGATGGCGAGGTGGCGTGCCCGCAGCGAGCGAATGTGCAGCGTGCGCTCGGACAGGAGCGCCGCCGGATTCCAGTCCAGGCGCACGTCGTCGAGCGCGATGCGCTGGCCGTCGCGTTCGATGACCACGCGGCGAGCGCCAATGCGATCGGCAAGGCGTCCTTCCAGTCCTTCGGCGCTGGCGTTGACGCCGCTTTGCGCGATCAGCCAGGGCACGAGCGTGCGCGCGCCGCTTTCGGTGCCGAGCAGCCAGCCGCCCAGCCCAAGCAAGAGCAGCAGCACCACGCTCAATCCGATGGCGATGACACGGCCCGGCCGGGCACGATCCGGCGCGCGTTTGGGATCAGAATCCATAACCGATCGAGAAGTGCAGGCGCGGCTCGCGCGCTTCGTGGCCATAGGCGAGGTCGAAATTGACCTGGCCCAGAGGGCTGGACCAGCGCACGCCGACACCGCTGCCCACGGCCGGCTCGAAACTCGCCCAGCTGTCGGCGGCATTGCCCGCATCGACGAAGGTGGCCACCGCCCACGCCGGAGTGAGCTGGTACACCAGCTCGGCCGATGCCACCGCAGTCACGGTGCCGCCGACGATCGCGCCGTTCTGCGCCACGCCTAGATCCTGATAACCGTAGCCGCGCACGCTGTTGTCGCCGCCGGCACGAAACAGGAAATCGCCGGGGACGTCGAGGCGCGAAGCGCCGAACACTTGCCCGACCAGGCCGCGTGTCTGCAGCCGCAGGCGGTCTACCAGGGGGAAGATGACGTTGGCGCGCACTACCGCGCGTGCGAAAGCTTCGCTGTTGATGATTCCCGGCGGTCCGATGCCGAGTTCGGCCGAGGCGAGGTAGCCGCGCCGCGGATTGAGCGGATTATCCAGGCGACGCTTGGTGTAGACGAAGGACGGCATCAGCGCCTGGCGGTTGTTGGTGAACTCCGGGCCGATGCGCTGACGCTCGACGATCAGCGTCAGTGCCCACATTTTTTCATCGACCCGGTTCGGACTGGTCAGACGCAGGTCGGTGCGGATCCTGTCGTTGGTCTCGCCGGCCGATAGCGTGCGTTCCACGCGCGCATGCACGCTGGGTTGCCAGCCGATCTCGATCGGGCGCAGGTAGAGGTCGGATGCAGCAAGCCGGGTTTCACGATCGACCAGCAGTTCGGATTCGAGACGCCAGTCGCGATCGAGGAAGCTGCGGTTCAGCCAGCGCGTCTGCAGGCGCATGCCGGTATCGGTGGAAAAGCCCACGCCCAGGCCCAGTCGCTTGCGCTGCAATTCGCTGACGTCCACGCGTACCGGCGCAAGCGTCGGCCGGGTCGGATCGACTTCGACGGTCGCGAAAGCCGAGCTGAAATAGCCGGTTTCCTGCACGCGTTCCTGCAGTTCGCTGAGCTTGTCCTGGTCATAGGGCTGGCCCGGGCGGATCGGGTTCAGGCGCTCGATGATTTTCGGCGAATAGCGTTCAAGGCCGTGAATTTCCAGCTCGCCGAAAGTGAAGCGCGGGCCGGAATCGATGTCGATGTGCAGCGTCACCTGACCGGTCTTCGGATCCACGCGTGCCTCGCTTTGCGCGATCGACGCGGCCGGAAAGTCGCGCAGCAGCAGATTGCTCAGCAGTGCCGTCTTGGCCTTCGCCCACGCCGCCTGCTCGAACACATCGCCTTGACGCAGCGGCCATTCGCTGCGCATGCGGCGCATGCGTTCGTCGTCGGCATGCGCGCTGTCAGCGATGGCGCCCTTGAATCGGATGTCGACCGAAACGACCCGCGCCGGCTCTCCAAGATCGACGAGAAAGCGCACCACCGGCACTGCCGAACTGCGTTCGACGCGGGCGCTGATCGTGGGCGAAAAATAGCCCTGCGTGGCGAGCATTTCACGGATCTGGCGTTCCGCCGCCCGCACACGGCGCTCGATTTCAGCGGGGGACAGATCGGGGTCGTCGGCACGGCGCACGATGTCGAGGTACTCGCGCAGCATGGCGGCGTGACGGCCTGCGCCTTCGATCTGCACTTCGTAGGACGGCTGCGCCAGGGCGGGTAGCGAGGCCAAGGATGCCAGAAGCGCCAGCAGTACCGATAAGGAGCGCAATGCGCGACGGATCAGCACGACGCTCCTTGCGGCGGGGCGGAAATGCAGGTCATCTGTAAGCAGGAGAGAAGGGCGTACTGCAGTCGACACTGCATCATTATTGCGGGCAAGGTTTGCAGCGCATTAGGATAAATCAAACCCGTCCGGGCCGTGGCCACGATACTGATTCCTTGCATATTTCCTGTCCATGCCGCTGTGACATTCAGTCGCAAAAGCGGATATAGTGCGTGATTGCGCGCTGTTTACGCGATGCGGCGATCATTCGAGTGGCTCGCTTGGGGGCATGCGCATTGATCGTTCGCATTGGCATGCGTTTTCCGAACAGTTCCTATCGAGCAAGCAGGCACAACCATGCAGGCAGAGTCATCAAACGGCGAACGCATCGTACTCGAGAAGTATCCGATGCGCGTGCTCGTGATCGAGGACAACCAGGATCTCGCCAAGTTGTTCTGCGATCTGCTCGAAGTGATGGGCTGCATGACCTATTCTGCGCACAGCGCGCGCTCCGGTCTGGAATGCGCGCGCAAGGAAGTGCCCGACCTCGTGTTCTGCGACCTGCGCCTGCCCGGCGAGAAGAGCGGCTTTGACGTTGCCCGCTAAATGCGCGCCGATCCGGCGCTGAAGAGCATTCCCCTGTGCGCCGTGACCGGTTACGACGACGTGCGCGAGCATCAGCGCGCGCTGGATGCCGGTTTCGAGCGCGTGTTCGAAAAGCCGGTCAAGTTCGCGCAGATCCTCGAAGTGCTGAACGGCTACCGAAAATAGGGTTCCGGCCGACGAGAACTGCGCCAAGGCCACCGTCATCGCCGCCCCTTCTGTTTCCGGCTTCCCCGCACCTGCTTTTTCTCTGTTTCACGTATACGCGACCGCTGCCGGGCTTGTCGGAGGATGTGCCGGAGCGGAGTCACCACTGGTGGCGCGTGAACTGCGCGAACGCGACTAGAGCTGCGAGAGGTGCGGCGCTGAAGCCTTTGGCGTTCACCGTTTCAGGAATTCGGCGGCTGCGGTCGACCGTGCCCAGCTCAGAGGGCTCCAGTCATATCCGGAGATCAGTGCCAGCAGCACGGTCGCCACGCCGCCGACCAGGGTGGGCGCCAGCAACAGCCAGTTCGTCTCCGCGCGCCCGTGGACATGAAGGTGTCCTCCCGGCCAAGGCGTGCGGCGACGCAGGAACCAGGCGCGAAAGACCATCGGCAGGAAATAGCAGGCGTTCAGGAAGCCGGAGATCGTCAGCACCGTGCTCGCCCAGTCCATGTGTGCCGCGTGGGCGCCGTCCGACAGCCAGATCTTGCTGACATGTCCGGCGGTAAGCGGCACGCCGATCATGCCCAGCGCGGCCAGCGTGAAGGCGAGCGTGGTCAGCGGCATGCGGCGCCCGACCCCATTGAGCTCGCTGACCGTGCGCACGCCCAGGGTTTCGGCGTAGATGCCAGCGCAGAAGAAGAGCGTGACCTTCATCACGCCCTGGTGGACCAGATGCACCAGCCCGCCAACCGCCGCGATCGAACTGGGAATCGCCACTCCGAGCACGATGTAGGACACCTGGCTGACGGTCGAGTAGGCCAGGCGCCGCTTCAGGTCGTTCTGCATCAGTGCACGCACTGAACCCCAGAGGATGGTGATCGCGGCGATCATGGCCAGCGGCAGCAGCAGTCCGAGTCCGTACGCGAATTCGACGCCGTAGACCTCGTACACCACGCGCACGATGCCGAAGGCTCCGGCCTTGACTACCGCGACCGCATGCAGCAAGGCCGACACGGGCGCTGGGGCGACCATGGCGCGCGGCAACCAGCCGTGCAGCGGGACCAGGGCGGCTTTTACGCCAACGCCAGCGATCAGCAGCAGAAAGACGATCTTCAGCTGGGGGATGTCTTCCGGACCCAATACCGAGGCCGAACCGCCGGGGATGAACTCGACGTGGCCGAGCAGGCCGTACATCCACACCACGCCGGTCAGAAGTACCGCGCCGCCGGTGAGCGTGTAGGCCAGGTACCAGGTGCCGGCACGCACGGAAGCTTCGGTGCCGCGATGCACGACCAGGGGGTAGGTCGACAGCGTGAGCATTTCGTAGAAGAAAAAGAACGTGAACAGATTTCCGGCCATGGCCACGCCGACGGTGGACGTCACGCACAGGCTGAAGAAGCCGAAGAAGCGGCTGCGGTTGGGCGCGCCTTCCAGATAGCCGATGGCGTACAGCGTGGTCAGCAGCCACAGCGCTGCCGACAGCGTGACGAACAGCAGCGACAGCGAGTCCGCGTGCAGGGAAAGCTCAACGCCGGGAAACACGCTGTACCGGTAGGAGAACACGATGCCATGCGCCACGCCCCACAGCATGTACCCGATCAGTGCCAGCTTGCCGAGCGCGCCGACGAGGTTCAGGGTCGTGCGCAGGCGGGCATGGTCCTCGTGCAGACCGAAGATCACCAGTCCGGGCAGCAGGGAGCTGGCCAGAACCAGCAGAGGCAACGCTTCGGTAAGGCTCATCGCGCCTCCACCAGCATCAGGATTTCGGTCGCGCGCAAGCCCAGCGCATGGCTGGCCAGCGCCAGCAGCAACGGTATCCAGGTCAGGGCACGCGGCAGCGGAAGGAAATGCGTGTCACGCTCGACTTGCTGGAAGGCATGGCGCAATACCTTGAACACGTAGAGCGCTGTCAGCAGGCCGCCGGCGATCAGCACGGCGATCCATACCCACTGCCCGGTGTCGATGGCAGCGTCGATCAGCAGCCACTTGGCGATGAAGCCGGAAGAAGGCGGCAGCCCCATGAGGGTCACGCCTGCCAACCCGAATGCGAACAGCGGCAGCGGCAGGCGGTTCGACACCCCACCCAGGTGGCGGATGTCGTCACGTTCCATCGACACGATCATGGCGCCGGTGGCGCAGAACATGGCGGCCTTGGCCAGTCCGTGCGCGAGCACCTGCATCAGAACACCCTGCAACGCGCCACTGCTGGCGCCGGGCGGGGCGCCGGTGGCCAGGGGAAACAGAAGGAACAGATATCCGACCTGGGCGACTGTCGAATAGGCGACCAGCATCTTCAGCCGCACCTGACGCCAGGCCTGCAGCGAGCCCCAGACGATGGCGGCGGTGCCGAGAACGCCCAGCAGTTGGGCGGCGAATTCATGCGCGATCGGTGCAAACAGACCCAGCCACAGGCGTACGAACAGATAGAAGGTGGCCTTGACCACGAGCGCGGAGAGCAGGGCGGAAACGGGAGTGGTGGCGCCGCCGTGGGCGGTGGGCAGCCAGAAGTGAAAGGGAAACAATGCTGTCTTGAGCATCAGCCCGAACAGCATCAGCACGGCTGCCAGTGCCACGGCCGGCGCAGCGTGCTCGGCCAACAGCGGCGAGAGCAGCGTCAAGGAGACCGTGCCGTAGCTGCCGTACAGCAGCGCAACGCCGAGCAGCCAGGCGCCGGAGCCGATCAGCGTGACCAGCAGATAGCGCATCGCCGCGCGCACCGGACCGGCGCCGCCGGCAGCGGCGACCAGACCGACCGCGGTGAGCCCCACCAGCTCCAGCGCCACATACAGGTTGAACACATCGCCCGAGAGGAACAGCGCGTTCATGCCGGCCAGCATGCCGCCGAACAGCGGCCAGAACCACGCGCCGCCAGCCGGATGATCGGAAAAATAGGCGCGGGCGTAAACGCCCAATGCCAGCGCAACCGTCTGCGTAAGCAGGAGCATCAATGCCGCCAGACCGTCCACATGCAGGTCGATGCCCAGCGGAGCGCCCCAGCCGCCGACCGGGTAGACGGTCGGAATGACTTCGATGTTGGCGGCAAGCGCGATGGCCAGCAGGCACTGCACGCTTAGCGCGGCAAGGGCCAGCAGTGCGCCGCGGCCGGGGCCGAGCGCGAATGCGATTGCGCTCCAGAACAGGGGCAGAAGAATCAGACAGGCCGGAACTGTCGACAGGCTGCCTTGCATCAACGCATGCGCCCGGTCAGAAGAAGCAGATGGCGCGCCAGGGACAGCGCGAGGGCCGTGGCCGACACCGAGACGACGATGCCGGTCAGCACCATGGCCTGCGGGATCGGATCGGGCAGTCCGTTGCGCTGGCCAAGGCCGACCAGTACCAGAAACACGCCGCTGGACAGGATGTTGAAGGACATGATCTTGTGCAGCAGATGCGGGCGCAGGATCAGTCCGCCGATCCCCAGCGCAAACAGCAGCGCACCGGTGCAGGCGTAGAGAAGAGGGACATTCAGGCCGGTTAGCAGGTCCGGGTTCATGGCTGGAACTCCACGCCGTCGTCCGATAGTGTGAGGAACAGGCCGGCCAGCAGCAGGCCGAGCGAGACCGTGAGTCCGGTCTCGACCAGCAGGATCAGGGCACCGGCCCAATGAGGCGGATACGTCAGCAGGGCCTCGCCACCGAGAAGCGGCAGAGCGGCCACCAGCAGGAACAGCAGCAGTCCGGCCACCACGCCGGCCCGATGCACGCGGGTCGGTGCCAGCCAGGCCGGGATGATGCGCGCCAGATGCAGAAGTACGGCGGCTCCTCCCAGCACGGCGGCCGCCTGGAA